>JAJXUQ010000001.1:19123-38719 GCA_021782685.1 bacterium | reverse complement strand
CGTTCGCGAACAATATCTACAACAGCGAAGGCGGCACGCACGTTACCGGCTTCAAGACGGCGCTTACCCGCTCGCTCAATACGTACGGCAGGGCCGCGAATATCCTGAAAGAGAAGGACGAGAACTTTACCGGCGACGACGTGCTCGAAGGCGTCACGGCGGTCGTATCGGTGAAGCTTTCCGAAATCCAGTTCGAAGGGCAGACCAAGTCGAAACTCGGCTCGATGGAGGCGCAGGGAGCTACCGCTGCCGTCTTCGGCGAGGCGTTCGGCGCGTTCCTTGAAGAGAATCCGGACGATGCGCGCGCGATGCTCAACAAGGTGGTGCTCGCGCTGAAAGCGCGGAAAGCGGCGAAAGCGGCGAAGGACTCGGTTTTGCGCAAGGGCGCCCTGGAAGGCATGACGCTCCCGGGCAAGCTCGCCGATTGTCAGGTCAAGAATGCCGAGGAAGCGGAGATCTTCATCGTGGAAGGGGATTCCGCCGGCGGTTCGAGCAAGCAGGGACGGGATCGCCGGACGCAAGCCATACTCCCCTTGCGCGGGAAGATTCTGAACGTCGAGCGCGCGCGCATCGACCGTATGCTCGCGTCGGCCGAGATACGCGCGCTCGTGGTCGCCATGGGCACCGCGATCGGCGACATTTTCGATATTTCGAAACTGCGCTACCACAAGATAATTATCGCGACGGATGCCGATGTCGATGGCGCGCATATCCGCACGCTCCTCCTGACGCTCCTGTACCGTCACTTCAGGCCGGTTATCGACGGCGGCTTCGTCTATATCGCCCAACCGCCGCTGTACAAGATATCGAAAGGGAAGGCGGTCGCCTATGCGTACTCCGATAAAGAGAAGGAAAGGGTGCTGAAAGAGATGGGTGTCAGTGCATCGGAAGTTTCCGAAAATCAGACGGAAGACGGGGAAGCCGATGGGGAAAGCGTGGCGGTAAAGAAACCGGCCAAGGCGAGCATCCAGCGCTACAAAGGCCTCGGCGAGATGAACCCGAGCGAACTCTGGGAAACGACGATGGATCCCGCACGGCGAGTATTGAAACGCGTATCTATCGAAGATGCCGAAGCGGCCGATCGGATTTTTGATATCCTCATGGGCACCGACGTCGCCAGCCGCAAGTCGTTCATCCAGAGCAACGCGAAGCTCGCGACGATAGACGTATAGCCTAGTTGCCGAGGACGGTAACGCTCGTGCTCGCGACGTTGTTTGCCGTGCTGGATTCCGTGAGCTGGTGATTCGGGTCGATGGTTACGACGATAGAACGGTTTGCTCCGGGCGTGATGTTGCCGAAGCGCGCGATATAGTCGCTCGGCTCGCCGGGAGCGAGCGAGTTCTGCGAAAACGTCTGGTTGATAATGGTTCCGCCGGAAGAGATGGAGATGTTCACCGTCCACGGTCCGGATACGTTCGTGCCGACGTTGGTCACGCGAAACTTCAGCGCGATCTGCGCGCCGGCGGGGATCGTCGTCGTCGCGACGAGCGCATCGGTCGAGGTCGCGGAAGCCGTACTGTATCCGACAGCCTCCAGGGCGATCGCGAGATCGGGCAGGCCGTAGTAGTGCGGCGTCTCCGGCGCAGATGAAGAAGCCGTGGCAATGACGACCGGCGTGCCGGGAGTCCAATGCGGTTGCGTTCTCGGGACCGACGGGACTTCTGCTGCCGGCGGAGTCGTGCGCGTCGGGAGCGAAGTCGTTGTCGCGTTCGTGACCGGCAGCGTCGTCGTCGCGCTGGTCGGCACGACGAGAAGGGAAGCCGACGGCTTCGGCGTAAACATGCCGCTAAGCGAAACGGCTGCCGCGCCGATACGGCCGACGGCATCAGGGACGTAGCGCGACGAATATACGGCGAGCCAGATGCCCGCGATGACGAGCGTGACGAAGCCGACAGAGGCGAGACCGTATACGGCCGCTTGGCGGGCAGGCATGGTGGCTTCAGGCGTTTCGGGCATAAGCAGGTTGGTATTGAGATTGCGTGCACACCATACGTACCACGTTATATTTCTAGCGTCAATACATTCCCCGCGGCAATTGACACGATTGGAATTATGGCGTATTTATGGGCAAGACACATATGGAACGGCTCGTACGCGCCATCGCATGGCTTATCCAAGCCAGCAAGCGGGTTTATGCGAAGAAGTGGAGCTTCTTCGGTCTTTCCGCGCTCGTATTCATCGTAAGCATTCTCGCGCTCGCGCGGCTTGACCTTCTGCCGGACCCGGCATCTGCCGCGCCCGCCGCGCCGACGATCTCGCTTTCGGCGAGCCCTCTTGTCGCCACGGGAGGAGCGGCGCCGGTCAGCGCCCGGGGCGCCGAACTTCCGGTGAGGATAGCGATCCCCGCGATACAGCTTTCGGCAAGCGTCGCGAATCCGGACACGACCGACGTAACCGTACTCGACAACCTGCTCCTCAAGGGGGCGGTGCGCTATCCGACATCGGCAAGGCTTGGCGAAGAGGGGAACGTGGTGCTTTTCGGCCACTCAAGCTATCTGCCGGTCGTGCTCAACCAGGCATACAAGACTTTCGACGGCATTCAGAAGCTCGCGGCGGGAGACGTCATCACGGTATATTCGTCCGATACGGCGTATACGTACGAGGTGAGGAGCGTCACGAAAGAGAGCGCGAACGACGCGGCGATCCCGCTCTCGGTCTCCGGCCGCGTGCTCACGCTTTCGACCTGCGATTCTTTCGGGGCGAAGACCGACCGGTTCGTCGTCGTCGCGGACTTTGTAGAGAGTCACCCGTCCTCCGGTTAGCCAGAGAGCGGATGACTCTCCGTAAAGGAGAGAAGAAAGCAGTTCTTTCCATCAATCAACCGCCGCCAGCGCGGCTTGCCATAAGGAGAAGCACATGAAGCCCCTCTTCCGAGAAAAGAAAGCGAAGGGGAAACTCTTCGCGCTTATCGCGCTACTCGTTATCGGATTAGCCGCGTTGACATGGTACTGGTATTACCCGAAGGAGCCGTTGGTACGGCGCTTTAGCGGGAGAGTGTCTTCTTCCGCTTCCGCGCCAAGCCAGGCCCGGCCCGAAACGAAGGTCGTGGTTCCGCCGGAGGCTCATCCCCTGGTCCCCCCAAAGAAAAAGGAGGTGAAGCGTCCGGTACCGAAACCAGCGAGGCCGGCTGCAACAGGCCGGTGGCAGCACTGGGGCGCGGCTCCGTACGCCCGTTCTCTCGCCGAAGCTTGCAAGAAAGCGCCGGCAGCCATCGACGGTTTCAGCATGCCGCAAGTGGTCAAAGAGCACTTCAAAAGAGCGCTCGGCGACTGTACGGGCGGTGCGGTCGTGTGGCTCACGCCGGAAGAACCGCTTGAGCAGATGTGGTCGGGAGGCCGGCATCCGCACCTGATGAACCGCATCGCGGTTGCGCGATTGCCGGTCCTCCGGTCGCCGGACGGCCGTCCGTACCGCAAGGGTGCGGTGGCAGAGACCGCCAAAGCGCTCTCGTGGACGTTCGCGTATGAAGGGAAGACGTATGTCCTCTACCTTCCCCTCGTCTGCTTCAACTGGAGCTGGCAGTCCGGTCCCGCCGCAGCGCCCGCATTACCGCAAGAGAAGTGCGTCGAACTGTCCTTCGATGCGCCGGTCGGCGGGAACGTCCGTTGGGGAGTCGGCAGTACGAAAGGCCCGCTTCCGCCGAGCGTTTGCAATGCGCAGCGCCAAGGTTCCCTGGCATGGACCGCATGGCTGGGGGATTGCGATATCTGCAATCCCGATCTCGGGTATATCCGGGGCATACTGGGAAGTACTGCGGAAATCCCGCATAAGTACCTGTATCCGGTATTGGCCAGAAGGCAGACGCTGCGCTTCTCGACGGCAATCTGGAGCCGGGTCGTCTATATCTGCCTCGAATATCCGGATGGCACGCAGACCTGCGGCGTCTACATGCGGCCGCAAGACTGGCGGGGCAGGTATCATGTCGACATCCCTGATTCTTTCTGGATTACGGATGGCGGCAACTGTCCCTCCGCAGCACATTGATTGACTGTTTCTCGGGCTGGGATAAAGAACGTGTTACCGTCCTTTAATTAATCCCGCCCTTTTCGTACGTCGCGCAAGCGACAAGGGCGCCGTATGATACACATGAAAAAAATCAGCGCATACGCACTTACGCAACCGGTCGGTATCGGTGTTCTTACCGTCCTGTTCACGCTCGTTTTCGGCATGTCCGTCGCGCTTGCGACGGGCTTCGTTACGCCCGCGCAAATCTACGCCCAGGTCGTCGGGCCGGGCTGCGGCTGTACCCTTCCGCCAGCGCCTCCGCCCCCGCCTCCGCCCCCTCCCTCACCTCCAGTCCAAGAGCAGCCGATACCTTCTTGTACGCTCTCCGCGACTCCATCATCGCTCGCCTACGGCGGCGGTCTCTCCACGCTCTCCTGGACGACGACGGCCGGGACCTCGGCGCGCATCGATAACGGCGTCGGCTCCGTCACCCCGGTCGCTTCCGGTTCGAAGCTCATCTTCGTCGCCATTACGACGGACTACACCATGACGGTGAGCGGTCCGGGCGGAGAGACAAGGTGTTCCGCGAACGTGACGGTGGCGCCCCCGCCGCCCCCGCCCCCTCCTGCCGCCCCGACCTGTACGCTCTCGGCTTCTCCGGCTTCCATCCAAACCGGCGATTCTTCGACGCTCTCATGGACGACCGCGAACGCCAACACGTTCAGCATCGATCACAGCGTCGGCTCCGTCACCCCGGTCGCTTCCGGCAGGAAGGCCGTGTCGCCGACCGTGACGACGACCTATACCGGCACCGCTACCGGAGCGGGCGGTTCGGTCACCTGCTCGACGACGGTGACCGTGACGACAACGCCTCCTCCGCCGCCGCCTCCGCCGCCGTCCGCCCCGACCTGTACGCTCTCTGCCTCGCCGACGAGCGTGAACGCGGGGGATCACGCGACACTCACGTGGACGACGACCGATGCCGGCACTTTCTCCATAGACAATAACGTCGGTTCGGTATCGCCGGCGAGCGATGGTTCGACGAGCTCGAAGGCGATTACGAGCGACACGACGTTCACCGGCACGGCCGTGAGCCCGTCCGGCCAGGTAGCGACCTGTTCTGCGACGGTTTCGGTAAATCATGGCGGCGGCGGAGGGGGCGGTCCGTCCTGTTCGCTTTCCGTTACGCCCTCGAGCTATGCCGCCGGCGGCTCAGCGACGCTTTCCTGGGGAGGAAGCGAGATCTCTACCGTCGACATCAGCAACGGCGTCGCGACGGCAACAAGCTCGCCCGGTTCGACGATCGTTTCTCCGGCGGCTCTCGGAAGCTATACCTACACCGGTACGTTCCACGCGCAAAACGGCCAGACGCTCTCGTGTGCCGCTACGCTCACCGTGACGGGCGGCGGCGGGGGCGGCGGATGCACCGGCAATTGCGGCGGCGGGGGCGGCGGCACGCCTCCTCCTACCATCACGCTCTCGGCGCTTCCGCACCCGGGTACGCAGCCGCTCGCGTATCTCTATCTCTCGCAGATACCGTATACCGGGCTTGATCTCGGACCTGTCGGCACGGTGCTCTACTGGCTTGCGCTTGTCGGCTGGTCGCTCGCGCTCGCATATCTCGCGCTTTTCGTCGCAGTGCCTTTCGCATACCGTTCCGCGCGTCTCTTCGGCGAGCGCATCTCCGCGGTGCTCAACGCGCAGTCGGGGAACCTCGCTCTTGCCGGCGTGCCGAGCGCGCCTGCGTCTCCGACGCCTTCCGTAGCGGCCGCGAAGCCTCCTGTCGCGCGTGAATATTCGACCTATGAAGGCTTCAGGTCTTTCGCGCACGATGGCGCGCTCTCCATCGAAGACATCGTGCAGGGCCTTTCGCGCCACGCACCCGAGACGTCCGAACCGCTCTTGCGCGAACATAAAGCGGAACCGGCCGCGCGCACCGAGCCGGTGCATGAAAAGGTCGAGCCGATTTACGAGAATGTCGAAACCATCGCCACGGCTCCCGGAGCGAGCACGAACGAGCCGAACGCGGCGCCGGTACACGTACGCGGCTTCGCCGCAGCGCTTGTCGAGGGCGACCGCGCCGCGGTATTCGCCGGACTTCGAGAACAGACGCGCGGCGGAGGGAAGCCGGAGCAACTGCTCTCTGCCGTTGCTTGTCTGCTGGATGACGTTTACCGGTCTCGTATCGACGGCACTATGTGCGATGCGGACATGAGCCGCATAGCCGCGCGCCTTGACACGCCGCGTCTCGAGCAGCTCATCGCGGCGCTCGCGAATGCGATCGATTCGAGCTATTCAACAGGGGTGACCGGCGCGAAGCTCGCGCTTACCCGCGCGCTTGCGGTGCTCGGCGCCTGACAGTAGCTGCAATCTTACGCGCGGGTCCTGATCTCTTCGTTTATACGCGCGATAAAGCCCGCGAGCGGCATCGCGTCGAGCTTTCCGGCATCGCGGCTTTCCACCGAGACCGTTCCCGCTTCGGTTTCGGCATCGCCGACGACGAGAAGATAGGGGATCTTCTCGGTCTTGCCGGCGCGGATCTTCTTCCCGAGGGACTCGTTCGCGTCATCCGCTTCAGCGCGCACCCCCGCTGCCTTGAGCGCGGCTACGACCTCTTTTGCATAGGCGAGGTGCTTTTCCGATACCGGAAGGACGCGCGCCTGTGCGGGAGAAAGCCAGGTCGGAAACGCGCCGGCGTAGTGCTCGATCATGATGGCCATGAAACGCTCCGTCGAGCCCAAGATAGCGCGATGGATGACGACCGGCTGCGCCTTTTTCCCTTCCGCATCGGTATACTCGAGCTCAAACCGTTTCGGCAGATTGAAATCGAGCTGCACGGTCGAGAGCTGCCACTCGCGTCCGAGCGCGTCTTTCAACATGAAGTCGAGTTTCGGCCCGTAGAACGCAGCCTCGTTTTCGGCTTCGCGGTACTCCCATCCGGTTTTCTTCATCACCGAGCGAAGCGCTTCTTCGGCGGCGTCCCACACGGCATCATCCCCGAGATATCCCGCCTTGTTTTTCGAATCGCGGAGCGAGATGCGCACCCAGAAATCCTTGAAACCGAATGTCCGATACACTTCGCCGATCATCTCGGTCATGAGCATGATCTCGCTCTCGATCTGTTCCGGCGTACAAAACACGTGACAGTCGTCCTGGGTGAGCGCGCGGACGCGCGTCAGGCCGGAAAGCTCGCCGCTTTTCTCGTAGCGGTAATTGGTCGTCGTGGAGGTGTAGCGGAGCGGAAGCTGCTTATAAGAATGAGGGAGCGTGCGGTACAGCATCATGAAATGCGGGCAGTTCATCGGTTTGAGATAGTAGTCCTCGCCATCCACTTCCATGGGAGAGTACATCGCGTCGTATTTCTGCAGATGCCCTGATATCTCATACAGCTTGCCTTTCGTAATATGCGGTATCCAAATCGGCACATAGCCGCGCGACTCCTGGAGATCGGTGATGTAATTCTCTATGGACCGGCGCAAGAGCGCGCCCTTGGGATAGAAGAGGGGCAGTCCGGGACCGATCTCATCGATGACGGTGAAGATCTCAAGCTCTTTGCCGAGCTTGCGATGATCGCGCTTCTTCGCTTCTTCCTGCTGCGTGCGGTATGCCGCAAGCTCTTCTTTCGTATCGAAGGCGAGCCCGTAGATGCGCGTGAGCATCGGGTTCTTCTCATCACCGCGCCAGTAGGCGCCGGCGATGCGGTCGAGCGCGAACGAGCCGTCGGCTATATCCTTAGCCGGATTTTCCGCGTGTCCGCCACGGCAGAGGTCGGTAAAGCCGCCTGCGGTGTACAGCGTCAGCTTCTCGCCCTTGGCCGCGATCTCATCGATGAGCTCGAGCTTGAAGGGGTTGTTCTTGAAACGGTCGCGGGCGTCCTTCTCGGAGACTTCGACGCCGCGCATCTCTTCCCACGAAGAGAGGATCGAGCGCATGGCTTCCTCGAGCGCCGCAAGATCCGCTTCTCCGGGCGTCTCGCCGGAAGGGAAGTCGAAGTCGTAGTAGAAGCCGGTATCGATGACGGGACCGATCGCGAGCTTCGCCTCGGGGTAACGCTCCGTGACCGCGGCGGCCAAGAGATGGGCGAGCGTATGCCGTTTTCCTTCAAGAGAGGTCATACCGGAAGAATATAACACAGAGCCGCTCTCATAGCGGCTTGAGCTCATCGATGACGAGCGACGGCTCGCCGTTCCTCACCGAGATCTTTCCTTTTACGAGAAGGCATGCGTCCTGCGCGATTACGGCCGCGCGTTCTTTAAAGAGCTTGGGAAAGACGACCGACTCGATCGAGTCGGTCGTGTCGGCGACGGTGAGGAAAGCCATCTTCTCGCCGCTCTTCGTAAGGACGGTACGTATGGCGGAGACGAGTATCGGCAAGATGACTGGCATTCCCGTTCGCGGTTCCTCTTTTATCTTTTTGACAGAGAGGCTCGCTTTCTTCGTCATCGCTTCATGCGCGTCGAGCGGATGGCCGCTCACGTAAATGCCGAGCAGCTCTTTTTCCCACGCGAGCTTTGTCGCGAGCGAAACGAGTTTTCCTTCGGTGAGTGAAAGCGCGGGTGCGGCAAGGATACCGAAAAGCGAGTCCTGCGGCAGCGCAGCAGTTGCTTCTTTGTGGAACGCGAGCAGCGTCTCGATGTTCTCGAGCAACATGCCCCGCCCGTCGCCGGACGAATGGAGCGAATCGAGCGCCCCGCATTTGATGAGCGACTCAAGCGATTTGCGATTCAGATTCTTTGAGCCGATGCGCGAAAGAAAGTCGGGGAGCGTCTTGAAAGGGCCGTGTGCCGTGCGTTCGGCGATGATCGTCCCTGAAATCCCTTCGCCGAAATTCTTGATGGAGGAGAGGCCGAAGCGAATGGCGTTTGGCAGAGCGCGCGGGGTGTCCTCAGGCACGGCAGAGCGCACGACCGTAAAGTCCGCGCCACTCTCGTTCACGTCCGGCGGCAGCACGCGGATGCCCATCCGTTTCGCTTCTGCGACAAAGACGGCAATGGAGTCAGTATCGCCTGCGTCGGCGGTGAGGAGCGCAGCCATGTATTCGACGGGATAGTTCGCTTTCATGTACGCGGTCTGATACGCGACTTTGCCGTAGCTCGCCGCGTGCGCCTTGTTGAATCCGTAGGCGGCGAACGGCTCGATGAGTCCCCACAGCTTCTCCGATTTTTCTCTCGAAAGCTTCCCATATTCCATAAACCCTTTCATCAGCTTTTCTTTCTCCGCTTTCATGACGGCGGGGATCTTCTTGCCCATCGCCTTCCGGAGCGCGTCGGCTTCGAGCCACGAGTACCCGCCGAGCTTGATGGCGGTCAGGAGCACGTCGTCCTGGTAGACGAGGAGGCCGTACGAGAAATCCAGATATTCCTTCATGCGCGAATCAAGGAAGCTGACGAGGCGCGGATTCTTCTTGCGTTCGATGTATTGCGGGATCGTCTCCATCGGTCCGGGGCGATAGAGGGCGACCATGGCGTTGATGTCGTGAATGGTGGTCGGCTTGAGCTCTTTGAGCCAGCGGGTCATGCCGGAGCCGTTCAGCTGGAAGACTCCCTCGGTCTCTCCGCGCGCGAGCATCTGATAGGTCTTCGCGTCATCAACGGGGACGTTCTCGATATCGATGGCGATGCCGTGCGTCTCTTTCGCACGCGCGACCGCGTCAGCGAGAATGGCGAGGTTCTTGATGCCGAGAAAATCGAATTTCAGGAGCCCGACGCCGCCGTACTCGTCGGTGATGGAGTACATGTCGTACTGGGTGATGAGCTTACCGGTGCCTTTGGGGTCCGGCTGGATAGGAGTCCACTCGACGAGCGGGGTCGGCGCGACCACGACGCCCGCCGCGTGGACGCCGACGTGCCGCACGCAGCCTTCGATGCGTTTCGCGAGGTCGAGGATCTCCCTCGATTCATCGTCCTCGTCATACAGCGTCTTCAGGTCCGGCTCGAGCTCGAGCGCGTGGTCGATGGTCATCGGGAAGCCCTGGGAACCTATCGGGATAAGCTTCGCGATGCGGTCGCCCGTGGTATAGGAGTGGCCGAGCGCCCGCGCGACGTCGCGCACCGCCGCCCGCGCCATCATGGTCCCGAAGGTGCCTATCTGCGCGACGTGGTCGGCGCCGTACTTCTGCTTCGTGTACGCGATCATCTCATCGCGGCGGTTGTCGGCCATGTCCATGTCGATATCCGGCGCTTTCGGACGCTCGGGGTTCAAGAATCGCTCGAAGGGGAGCTTGTAGAAGAGCGGGTTTATGTTCGTGATGCCGATGAGGTACGCGACGAAGCTTCCGGCAGCCGAACCGCGCGTGGTGGTGAGGATCCCCGCACTCCGCGCGAAAGCAAGCAGGTCGGCGACGATGAGGTAGTACACCGCGAATCCCTTGCTGATGATGATTGCGAGCTCGTATTCGATGCGTTCCGTGATCTCCGTTGACATCTGCAGGCCGCGCGTCGCGACGCCGGCAAACGCCTTCGCGCGCAGCTCCTCGTCGTGGGTCGTAAAGCCGTTCGAAACAGGTACGGCGGGGAAAGTCCATTTCCCGAGCTCGAACGATACGTTGCAGCGGTCGGCAATCGCGCGCGAGGCGGCAACCGCTTCCGGCAGGTCTTTGAAAAGCTCGAGTGCGCGCTGCTCGCCGATGAAAGAGAAATCCTCGTTCTCGTTCCTTCCGCGCCCGCCCTGCCGGATGCGGCGCATGATCTCCGTCGCCTCGCGATCGTCCGGTTCCAGGTAATACACATCGTGCTGGGCGACGAGCGGTACGCCGCTTACGCGCGCGAGCGCAATGCTCTTTTGCATGAGCGCTTCGTGTCCTGCGACGCGCGGATGGTGCGTGATCTCGAGAAAGACCTGCTCCGGACCGAAGATGGCTTGGAATTCCGCGAGCGCCGCGCCGGCGCCTTCGGCGTTGCCGGCGCGCAAGAGCTGTGCGACGTCGCCTGCGAACGAAGGAAGGATCGCGATGATTCCCGCGCAGTGTTCGCGCAAGAGTTCTTTATCGAGCCGCGGACGCTCGAAGAATCCCTCGGTCCACGACGCAGTCACGAGCGCAAGAAGATTCTCGTACCCCTCATTGTTTTCGGCGATAAGCACGATGCGCGAGCGCTTCGCGTCAAGCACCGGGTCCTTCTCGTGCCGAGAGCGCGGCGCGAGATACGCGTCGACGCCGAGAATCGGCTTCACGCCCGCTTTGGTCGCGGCCTTATAGAATTCGATCGCGCCGTGCATGTTGCCGGTATCGGTAAGCGCAAGCGCATCCATTCCTTCCTTCTCCGCTTTTTCGACCAGCTCATCTATCTTCGGCAGCGCCTGGAGGAACGAGTAGTGGCTGTGCGTGTGGAGGTGGATGAAGCGTGATGCCATAGCCCTAGTATACTTTCTGTATGCGATTCATGCTCGGGGCGGATGAAGCGGGGCGAGGGCCCCTGGCGGGACCGGTCGCCGTCGGGGTGGTCGCCGTGCCGGAGGGCTTTGACGTGGCGCGGGAGTTTCCGGGCGTCGCGGATTCGAAGAAGCTGTCGGAGAAGCAGCGCGAGCGGTTCTTCGCGCTGCTTGAGGCGCGCGCGGCGGCGGGCGACGCGCGCTTCGTCGTCGAGTTCGAAGGCGCGGACATCATAGACAAGGAGGGTATCGCGCGCGCGGTGCGGTATGCGCTCTCGCGCGGCGTGCGCGCGCTTGCGCCGGACGCGAAGACGACAATGGTACAGCTCGACGGAGCGCTCTATGCGCCGGCGGAATATGCGCAGCAGACCATTGTCGGCGGAGACGCGAGCGTCCCGCTCATCTCGCTCGCCTCGATCGCGGCGAAAGTAACGCGCGACCGGCTCATGACCGAGCTCGCCGTAACGTATCCGCTCTACGGTTTTGAGCGGCATAAGGGCTACGGCACGCGTGCGCACTATGAGGCGCTCGAGAGGCACGGCCTCTGCGCTATCCACCGCCGTTCTTTCCTACACCTTGCTTTTTTCGGCAAAGAAGGTAGAAATACTCTCCATATTCGGTCATGAGGATCGAGTATGTTCTTTCAGGAGATAACGAATGGAAAAAGCAAAGAATACCACCGCAGCAGCAATGCAGGACCCTCAGTATGTACTCGAGATTCTGTCTTCAGGCGGGGACTGGGAAAAGCACTCCCTGTGCCCCTTTTGCCGACACAGAGGAAAGCAGTCGTGCTTGAATGGCGGCGCTCCGAAGCTGGGACTCTGTTCCTCGTACGATTATAACGACGCGTCTTCGGACGTTGTCGAGAGACAGATCCAGGAGTATTTCGAGGTCAATGCCGTCTCGGGGTTTGACCCGTTTAACCCGTTGAATAGTTCCTTGCTATAACCAATAATCAATTGGACGCCGTCTCCTTGAGAGCGGCGTTTTGCTTTTTACCGGCGCTATGGTAGGGTAGCGTACATGTCAGTCCGCATGCGTCATACCAAGGGTCAGACCGGCAGCCGCCGGTCGCATCACGCGCTTTCGGAAGTGAAGGCGGTGAAGGACGCCCAGAGCGGCATGCTCCGCCTCCCGCACCGCGTCGACGAGACGACCGGCATGTATCGCGGCAAGCAAATCTTCTCGCCGAAAGGGAAGCGCATGCACGAACCGAAGGTGAAGGGGCCTTCGCCCGAACTCCCGCAAAAGCACGTGCACGAGCACGCTCACGAAGAACACAGCAATGCCGTTGTGAAAAGTTCGAAAGGAGTTCTCGGGAAGATCACCGGCGCTGCGCGTCCGAAAGCGCGGAGCGGGATGGGCGGGGGCGTGTAAAACCCGCTTTCCGAAGCGGGTTTTACACAATCGAGGTTTGCAGTGCGGCGCGATTTGCTATACTTACGCGCACAGATCTTTCCATGGCGAATCGACATTTAGCGCGCTCCATCGTCCTCCAGACGCTTTTCGAGTGGGATACCACCCACGCATCGCTCAAGGATGCCGCTGCCATTCTTACGCGCAATGCCGCGGAATTCGCCGGCGATGACACCGACCAGCCGTTCATGGAACGGCTCCTCTCCGGCGTTCTCGCGAAGAAAGACGATATAGATCTCGTCATCGAGAAAGCGGCGCCCGAATGGCCCTTGGAACGCATCGCTCCGATCGATCGCAATATCCTGCGCATGGGGCTCTTCGAACTTCTTTTTTCCGATCGCGCGCAGGTACCGGCGAAGGTCGCCATCAATGAAGCCATCGAACTCGCGAAGACTTTCGGCGGCGACTCGAGCGGCCGTTTCGTCAACGGCGTCTTGGGCGCGGTCTACAAGGAGCTCGGCGAGCCGGGGAAGAATGAGCAGGGGGTAAAGAAAACGAAACGCGAAGAGCTTCCTTTGGAGAAGATGGGAGGCGCGATCGTCTACGCAAGACACGAAGGGCAGTATTACCTTGCGCTCGTGCATGATGTCTTCGGACGATGGACCCTTTCGAAGGGCCATATCGAGCACGACGCGACGCCCGAAGAAGGAGTGGCGCGCGTCATCAAAGAAGAGCTCGGCCTTGATGCAAAGGTGGAGAGCCAGGTCGGCGAAAACGAGTATGTCGCCTCGCATCCCGAGAAAGGGAAGGTGCGCAAGCATGTCTGGTTCTTCCTTGCTTCCTGCGACTTCGAACCGATAACGCTCAAGAAGAGCGGCGGGCTCGACGATGCGAAATGGTTCCGTCTCCAGGACATCATTGACCTTAATTTCTACGATGATATGCTCCCCATCGTCACCACGGCCGTCCAGACCCTCCTCTCCAGCGAGCATATCCATGCCTGATCTCTCCTCCCTTGCTTCCGCGCTCGGCATCACCTTCAAGAACCCCGACCTTCTCATCGAGGCTTTGACGCACCGTTCTTATCTGAACGAACACCGCGAATACGCCGGCAGCCATAATGAACGTCTCGAATTCCTCGGCGATGCGGTCCTCGAGCTCGCCGCCACCGATTTCCTCTTCAAGAAATTCCCCGGGAGGAGCGAAGGCGAGCTCACGAGCTACCGCGCCGCGCTCGTCAACACCGTCTCGCTTTCCGAGAGCGCGCAGGAGCTCGGGCTCAGCGGCTTCCTGCTGCTCTCGAAGGGCGAGGCGAAGGATACGGGTCGCGCGCGCGACGCCATCCTCGCGGATGCGTTCGAGGCGATCATCGGAGCGATCTATCTCGACCAGGGATACGCGGCAGCGGAATCGTTCATCGGGCGGCAGCTCTACGGGAAGATCGACGGGGTCATCGCGCGCCGTTCGTATCAAGATGCGAAGAGCCGTTTTCAGGAGGCCGCACAGGAGAAACGCGGCATCACCCCTTTTTACGAAACGCTCTCCGAGGTCGGCCCCGACCACGCGAAGATCTTCACGGTCGGCGTCTTCATCGGCGATGAAGAAATCGCGCGCGGGGAAGGGCAGAGCAAGCAGGAGGCGGAACAAGCCGCCGCCGAAGCGGGACTCGCGAAGATGCGGTGGTCCTGACCGCTCTTTCGTTTGCTACAATAAGCGGCAATGCTGAAGCGGCTGGAGATCGCCGGATTCAAATCGTTTGCCAAGAAGACGCTCTTGGATTTTTCAAGCGCGACCACGGCTATCGTGGGGCCGAACGGCTCTGGGAAGAGCAATGTCGCCGAAGCGTTCCGCTTCGCGCTCGGCGAGCAGTCGATGAAGAGCATGCGCGGCAAGCGCACCGAAGACCTCATCTGGGGCGGTTCGCACTCGATGCCGCGCGCGAACCGTGCGTCGGTCGTCGTCGTCTTCGACAATTCCAGCCGTTCTTTCAAGATCGACTTTGACGAAGTCGCCATCGAGCGCGCGGTTTTCCGCGACGGGACGAGCGAGTACTCGATCAACGGTTCGCGGGTGCGCCTCCGTGATATAGAGGAACTCCTGGCCGGGGCGAACATCGGCGGGACGAGCCACCATATCATCTCCCAGGGCGAAGCGGACCGGATCCTCCTCTCTTCCGCCCGCGAGCGCCGGGCGATGCTCGAGGACGCCCTCGGGCTGAAGATCTACGAGTTCAAGAAGCAGGAAGCGCAAAGGAAGCTCATAAAGACCGAGGAGAATATCGCGCAGGTGAACTCGCTCCGGCGAGAGCTTGCGCCGCATCTGCGCTTCCTCGAGAAGCAGGTAGAGAAGCTCGAGCGAGCGCATATGCTGCGGGAAGAGCTTACGAGCGCCGCACGGGCCTATTTCGCAACCGAAGACGCGTACCTTGCGCAAGAGAAGCGCGCAATCGCGGGGGAGAGAGCGGGTGCGACGGAACGCCTTGCGGCGGTCGCCGCCGACCTCTCCTTGATAGAGGAACGTGCGACGGCCGATGCCGAAGGCTCCAAGCGTCTTGAAGCGGTACGCAAGGCCGAAACGGCCATAGAGCGCCTTTCAGATGAGCGGAGCGCGCTCTTGCGCGAGATAGGGCGCGCGGAGGGCGCACTCGCTTCCGCGAGACAGCGCAGTATAAAAGCGGCGCGCGAGCCGTATGCGAAAGTGCCCCGGGAAGACCTCATCGCGCTCGCGGAAGAGACCGAAAAGCAGGCGCGACAGACCGAGACGCCCGACGCCGCTCTCGCCGCGCTCCGCGCCATCGGCGCCGCCATCCGGGCGTTTGTCGACCGTTTCGTTACGCCCGCTGATGACCTGCTTGCGGAAGAAGAGCGCGCTGCATATGCGCTCGAGAACGAGCGCGCGGAGCTTCTCGCGAAGGACGCCGCGCTTGCCGAAGAGATCGAACGGGCGAAGTCCGCGCTCGCGCGCGCACGCGAGACGCTCGCCGCGCATGACGAGACCGGCAGGGAACTCCAGCGCCGTATCCTCGAGCTTGCCCAGACGAAAGCGCGTGAGGAAAGCATGCTTGCACGGGCAGAGGCGCGCACGCGTGAACTCGGTCTTCTTGCCGAGGAACTTGAGCGTGACAAGACGGAAGTGCTTGCGCTTGCCGGTACGGCGGCGATTTCTTACGAGCCGCTCCCACTGCCGCCGGAAGAAGAGCGGCGCATGCAGGAGGAGCGCAAGCGCGCGCTCGAGCGCATGAAGATCCGCCTCGAGGAAGCCGGCGGCACGGGCGAAGACATCCGCCAGGAGTACAAGGAGGTTTCGGAACGCGAAGCCTTCTTTGCGAAAGAGCTCAATGACCTCGCCGCGTCCGCGACGGGGCTCCGCGCGCTCATCGACGATCTATCCGCCGAACTCGCGAGACACTTCGCCGACGGGCTTGCGCAAGTAAACGCATCGTTCAGCGAGTATTTCGCGCTCATGTTCGGCGGCGGCAGCGCGCGGCTTGCGCTTGAGGAGGCGGAATCCTCCGCGGACATCGAAACCGAAGAGGACGAAGAGGGAAGGGCGCTGGAAGGAGAAAGGAGCGCGGGAATAGAGATCATGGTCAACCTGCCGAAGAAAAAGGTGCGCTCCCTGATGCAGCTCTCCGGCGGTGAGCGGGCCTTGACCAGCATTGCGCTCATCTTCGCGATGAGCCAGGTGAACCCGCCCCCCTTCCTGATACTCGACGAGACCGACGCCGCGCTCGACGAGGCGAACAGCCGCCGCTACGGCGACATGATAGAGAATCTCGCGAAGAAATCGCAGCTCATCGTCATCACCCATAATCGCGAGACCATGAGCCGCGCCGGCATCCTCTACGGCGTTACCATGGGCGGCGACGGGGTCAGCAAGCTCCTTTCGGTGAAGTTCGACGAAGCCGTCGTCGTGGCGAAATAGACGAAGTGCCGCTTGAGAGAGGGCGTTCTGATTTTCGGAAAATCACGCTGCGGGAACGAAATCCAATTCCTTTTCCATCACGCGAGCGGCGACGAGCTTCACCTTGATGGGGTCGCCAAGCTGGTAGGTCTTCTTCGTGCGGCGGCCGACGAGGCGATAGCGTTTCTCGTCATGCTCGAAATAATCGTCGCCGATGTCTTTGATGCGGATCATGCCGTCGGCGTGCGTCGTCTGCTCCTCGACATACAGGCCGCGCTCGGTGACGCCCGAGATGACCGCGTCGAACTTCTCGCCGAGACGTCCCGCGAGGAACTCCACCTGCTTCATCTTGACCGACTCGCGCTCGGCGTCCGCTGCCGCGACTTCGCGCTCGGAGGCGTGAAGCGCGAGCGCGTCGAATGCCTGCATCTCCCCGGCGGTGATGGGCGTGCCGCCAGCGTGCGCCTTTATAAGCCGATGGATGACGAGGTCAGGATAGCGGCGGATAGGAGAGGTGAAGTGCGTGTAGTACTCGAAGGCGAGTCCGAAATGGCCGATATTCCGGGTGGCGTACACGGCCTTGCTCATCGAGCGCAGCGCCGCGGTCTTCACGAGATATTCCTCGGGCTTGCCCTTCACCGCTTCGAGGAGTTTGTTGAGCTCGGCGCCGGTCACCTTGCCGCCCGCTATCTTCAGGTGGTAGCCCATGACACGGAGCAGGTTCGCGAGATTCTCGATGCGATCGGCGTCCGGCGCATCGTGAATACGGTAAAGCGAAGAGAGGTGCGGACCGCCGTTTCTGGTGAGCTTCGCGAGATGCGTCGCCACTGCTTCGTTCGCGAGCAGCATGAAGTCTTCGATGAGGAGATTCGTCGCCTTACGTTCCTTAAGCACCACCGCTATCGGCGCGCCCTGTTCGTCGAGCTTTACCTTCACCTCGGCGGTGTCGAATTCGATAGCGCCCTTCGCCTGGCGGCGCGCGCGGATTTTCTCGGAAAGGCCGAGGAGCAGGGAAAGCTCTTCGTACAGCGGGCCGCTGCCCGCGTCGAGTACTTCCTGGGCGTTCTCGTACGTAAAGCGCTTGCCGGAATGGATGACCGTTTCGCCAAACCACTCGGAAATGACGTTCGCATCGCTATCAAGCGTGAAGACGGCGGAGACCGCAAGGCGATCCTGATCGGGGTTAAGCGAGCAAAGATCGTTCGAGAGTATTTCGGGAAGCATCGGGATAGTCCGGTCGACGAGATATACGCTTGTCGCCCGTGTGCGCGCCTCTCTGTCGAGGGCGTTCCCCGGTTGTACAAAGAAAGAAACGTCGGCGATGTGCACGCCGACTTCCGTAGTCCCGTCAGCGAGCGCGCGTACGGAAAGGGCGTCGTCGAAGTCTTTCGCATCGAACGGGTCGATGGTGCAGGTCGGCGTCCCGCGGAAATCGCGGCGCTTCGGATTCCCCGCCTCTTTCTCGAGCAGTGCGCGGCCGTGTTTTTTCAGATACTCGGCATCCTTCACGACGTCGGGAGGGAAATCGCTCGAGAATCCTTGGCCGAGCGCGAGCGCGCGCATCTCGGTCTCGTGCGCGCCGGCTTTCCCGATAGTCTCCTCGACCACGCCCCAGGGGTAGGGAGCTTCTCCCTCCCAGCCTTTCATGCGCACCAGTACCTTGTAGCCGAGCGGTGCGTCTTTGGTATCACGTATCTCAAGCGGCACGTACATCTTCTTGTAATCCGGCTTGAGCAAGATGCGCCCGCCGTCCTCGACAAGGACGCCGACGAACGTCTCTCGCGCGCGCGAGACTATCTCGACCACCTTTCCGGACGCGCGGGGCGGCATCCGGAGGGAAGGATCGCGGTACTCGCCCATAGGTTCTACCTTCACGATATCGCCCGAAAGCGCATGGTTCGTCCGCTCCGGCGGTATGAGGAGGTCTTCGCTCCTTTCGTCGATGGAGAAAAAACCGAAGCCCTTCCGGGTCATCGTTATGGGGCCTTCATAGGGAGCGTCCTTCGGCATTTCTCGTACTCTAGCAATATTGCGAGGCTTCTGCTATAGTCGCCCCTATGTTGATGATCAGATTCCAACGCATCGGCCGGACCAATGACCCGGCGTTCCGCATCGTGCTTCTGGAGAAGACGCGCGCGGCGAAAGCGGGCGGCATCACCGAGTTGCTCGGTACCTACAACCCGAAGAGCAAGGCGCTCACGCTCAATGAAGCGCGAGTGAAGGAGTGGATCGCGAAAGGCGCCCAGCCGACCGATTCCATCCATAATCTCCTCGTCGCCAAAGGCATCATCGAGGGGAAGAAGGTGAACGTGCTCCCGAAGAAGACTCCGCAGAAGAAGGAGGGAGCCGAAGCGGCGGCCGCTCCGGTTTCAGCTCCGGCATCTGAAGAGGCTCCGGTTCCGGAAACGGACGAGACGCCTGCCGTCGCCGAGCCTGAAGCGCCCGTCGAACCTCAGCCGGCTGCATAATGCGCGGCCCCGCACGACGGGCCGTGCCGTGCTAGAATCTTCATATGGAACCAGACCAGGCGTTTCTCGAATATGCGGTAAAAGCGCTCGTCGATCATCCCGAAGCGGTCGAGACGACGCGCACTATCGACCCGATGGGCGTATTACTTACGCTCACGGTGCACCCCGAAGACATGGGGAAGATTATCGGCAAGAGCGGCAAGACTGCCGAAGCGCTCCGCATCCTCCTGCGCGTCGTCGGGATGAAAGGGAATGCCCGCGTGAACCTGAAGATCAACGAGCCGGTCGGCGGCAAGCGGGAACAGGAGCTCAAGACCGTCGACCAGGTCGTCGAGGAGCTCTAGCCACCCGTCAGCAGGCGAAAGCGGCAGCGCTCCGGGCCGCTCGGCCGAGTCTTGCTGGCCGTTTCCGCTTGCTGATTCGCTTATGAAATTCCACCTCATCACCTTGTTCTCTGAAGCGTGCGACGCATACCTCTCGGCGTCGATCGTCGGGCGCGCGCGCAAGGAAAAAAAAATTTTCATAACGTACCAGTCACCGCGCGACTTTGTCGACA
>JAJXUQ010000001.1:0-19113 GCA_021782685.1 bacterium | reverse complement strand
GACGAGCGTCCCTATGGCGGCGGCCCCGGCATGGTGATGACGGCTCTGCCGGTTGTCAGGGCGGTCGAGAGATCGCTCAAGCGGCGAAGCAAAGAGCCGCGCAAACAAGTGGTCGTGTGGTTCTCGCCCGCGGGCAAACAGTTTACGAACAAGGATGCCGATGCGCTCGCGAAGTACCAAGACGTCATCCTGGTGTGCGGCCGCTACGAGGGTATCGATGAACGCGCGAAAAAGATGCTCAAGGCGATCGCGCCGGTAAAAGAGTTTGCTGTCGGCGAGGCGGTCTACACCGGCGGGGAAGTGCCCGCGCTCGCCGTCGTCGATGCTGTCACGCGCCGCCTGCCCGGCGTCCTTGGCAAAGACGCGTCAGTCGAAGAACGTCGCGTCGCCTCAAGTGCCGTCTATACCCGCCCCGAGACCATCTCATATAAAAAGAAGAACTACCGCGTCCCGAAGGTCCTCCAGTCAGGGCACCACGCAAATATCGATGCCTGGCGCGAGAAGAGATAGACTGCTCGACGGGAGTCGGATAAAAGCTTCAAGAAGCAGAATTTTAGCCTTTATTTGCGCCTGTGGAAAACGGACTGCTTGCGCGCGGGAGGGGTGACTGCTACACTGTCCATACAAGATACGAGTGAGTAGTGGAGGGCGGGGAAAATCATACGGGAGCCGAAAGAACGCAATAGCGAAAGCGGACTTGTATCCGTGCGTTCGCATTTATATATCTTTACGCAGCTTGCTTACTAACTTCACGCTTCTCTCACATGCACAAAAATCTCGTCCAAAAGACTTTTGGCGCGTACCGGGCGCCGCAGGTCCCGTTTCCTGACCTCGTCGGGCACCAGCGCTCCTCATTCGACTGGCTCCTCAAAGAGGGCCTCACCGAGCTCTTCAAGGAATTCTCTCCCATCACCGATTACTCGGGGAAGAAGTTCGAGCTTCGGTTCGAAGGTTTTGAGATCGGCGAACCGAAATACGACGAGGAGTTCGCCCGCGAGAATATGCGCACCCACGAGGCGCCGATAAAAGCTTCCGTCAAGCTCATCAACAAGACGCTCGGGTCCGAGAAGTCGCAGGAATTGTTCCTTGCGGATATGCCGGTCATGACGCCTCACGGCTCTTTCATCGTCTCGGGCGTCGAGCGCGCCATCGTGCCGCAGCTCGCGCGTTCTTTCGGAGCATTTTTCATCTCGGAACTCATTCGTGGCAAGCAGTATTTCGGCGCGAAGATCATCCCGCTTCGCGGCGTGTGGATCGAGATCGACTCGGAAGCCGACGGCGCTATCTTCGTGAAGATCGACCGGAAGCGTAAGTTCCCGATCACCGAGCTCCTTACCGTTTTCGGCGGCGGCGTGGGAGAAGCCGTCCTGAAGCACTTCAAGGATGACGCGCTCGCGTTCGCGGCGGTGCAGGCCACGCTCGCGCACGACGAAGCGAAGTCCGTCGAGGAAGCGTATGTCGAGATCCATCGGCGCATGCGCGACGGCGATCTCGCGACGCCGGAGAACGCGAAGAATTTCGTGCAATCGCTCTTCAGTCCCGAACGGTACGATCTCGGGAAGGTCGGTCGCCACCGTCTGAACGCACGTTTCGGCCTCCCGACGTCTGAAAAAGCGCTTGAGAAGCGCGTACTCGGGCTTGCGGATTTCGTCCGCATCATTTCCGAGATAACCAGGCTGAACGCGGATCCGTCTGCGCGTCCCGATGATATCGACCATCTCGGCTTCCGCCGCGTGCGCTTTGTCGGCGAACTGCTCCAGTCGCGCATGCGCATCGGCATGAGCCGCATGAAGCGGAATATCCAGGACCGCATGTCGACCATCGAGAGCGAGACGACGCTCCCCATGGCGCTCGTGAACCCGCGGCCGTTCCAGGCGTCGGTGCACGAGTTCTTCACGGCCAACCAGCTCTCGCAGTTCATGGATCAACAGAACATCCTTGCCGAACTCGAGAACATGCGCACGTTCTCGGCGCTCGGCCCCGGCGGGCTCACGCGCGAGCGCGCGGGATTCGAAGTACGCGACGTGCATCCCTCTCATTACGGGCGTCTCTGTCCTATCCATACTCCGGAAGGGCAGAACATCGGGCTTATCTTGCACATGGCGACCCACGCGCGCACGAGCGACTTCGGCGTTATCGAGACGCCGTACGTCCGCGTGAAGGGGGGAAAAGTGACCGGCGACGTGCTCTACCTCAATGCGCTCGACGAAGAGGCCGAAGTCATCGCGCACGGAGCGACCAAGCTCGACGAGAGCGGCCGCATCGTTCCTGATTTCGTCGAGGTGCGTCATAAGGGAGAACCGGCTATCGTCGCGCGCGAGGCCGTCACGCTCATGGACGCTTCCACGTACCAGATGTTCTCCATAGCGACTTCGATGATTCCTTTCGTCAACCACGATGACGCGAACCGCGCCCTGATGGGTTCGAACATGCAGAAGCAGGCGACGCCGGTCCTTATCCCGGAAGCTCCGCTCGTGGCGACCGGCATCGAGGCGCACGCCGCGCGCAGCACCGGCCGTCTCGTGCTTGCCGAAGAGGCGGGCGAGGTCGTGCAGGTCGACGCGCGAAAGGTCATCGTGAAGAACAAAGAAGGGAAGTCGAGGGAATACCGTCTCCAAGGGCTTACGCAGACCAACCAGAATTCGGCGTTCATGCAGCGGCCGTCGGTATACGTCGGCGATAAGGTGAAGAGGGGCGACGTGCTCGCCGACAACTCCTCGACCGACCAGGGGCAGCTCGCGCTCGGGCAGAACGTGCGCGTCGCGTTCATGAGCTGGAACGGGGCGAACTACGAAGACGCCATCATCATCTCCGAACGCCTTGTCGAAGAGGCGAAATTTACGACGGTCCACATCGAAGATTTCGACTGCGTCGTACGCGACACGAAGCTCGGTCCCGAAACGACGACGCACGACATTCCGAACGTCGGAGAACTGCGCCTGAAGAATCTCGACGAAGAAGGCATCATCCGCATCGGCGCGGAAGTGCGTCCGGGCGACATCCTCGTCGGCAAGGTAACCCCGAAAGGCGAGACGCAGCTCACGCCGGAAGAGCGCCTCTTGCGGAGCATCTTCGGCGATAAAGCGAAAGACGTGAAGGATACGAGCCTGCGCATGGAAGGCGGCAAACGCGGGCGCGTCATCGGCGTGCGCGTCTTCTCGAGAGAAAAGGGCGACCAGCTTGAGAGCGGTATCATCAAGAAGATACTCGTTACGGTCGCGCAAGTGAGAAACGTCTCCGTCGGCGACAAGCTCGCGGGCCGCCACGGTAATAAAGGCGTCATCAGCCGCGTGCTGCCGGTCGCGGATATGCCCTACGACAAAGACGGCAATCCGGTCGACGTCCTCCTGACCCCGCTCGGCGTCCCTTCCCGCATGAATCTCGGACAGATCCTCGAGATGCACCTCGGGCTTGCGGCGCATACGCTCGGCTATCAGGCGGTCGTACCGCCGTTCGCCGGAGCGACCGCAGACGAGATCCGTGACGAGCTTGAAGCGGCCGGCTTCTCGCGTACCGGCAAGATGCAGCTCTACGATGGCCGCACGGGCGACGCTTTCGCGCAGGCGATCGCCGTCGGGTACATGTACATCCTCAAGCTTCATCACATGGTGGAGGACAAAATCCACATGCGCTCGATCGGTCCGTACAGCCTCATCACGCAGCAGCCGCTCGGTGGTAAAGCGCAGAACGGCGGTCAGCGATTCGGCGAAATGGAAGTCTGGGCGCTTCTCGGCTATGGCGCCGCATACATGCTGCGCGAAATGCTCACCATCAAGTCGGACGATATCCAGGGACGTTCGGCGGCTTTCGACGCGATCGTGAAAGGCGAGGCGATAAGCCACGCAGGCACGCCCGCGTCTTTTTCAGTCCTTACCAACCAGATCCGCGGCCTCGCGCTCGACGTCGAGCCGTTGAATCTGCCGCCTTCAGCGGAGGCGTAACCCCAGTAACTTTCTGCATCCTATGGCACTCACCTCTCGAAATAATTTTCCCCCCCGCTCTTCCGCCGGCAGGCAGGAAGCGTGGAACGGGATGCGCCTTTCGCTCGCTTCGCCGGAGCGCATACTCGCGTGGAGCAATGGCGAAGTAACCAAACCGGAGACTATCAATTACCGCACCCAGCGGAGCGAAAAGCACGGCCTCTTCGACGAAAAGATCTTCGGTCCGGAAAGGGATTACGAATGCTATTGCGGCAAATACAAAGGCATCCGTTACAAGGGAATCGTCTGCGACAAATGCGGCGTCGAGATAACGCGCTCCATCGTGCGAAGAGAGCGCATGGGGCACATCGAGCTGTGCACCCCCGTTGCCCATATCTGGTTCCTGCGCAGCGTCCCTTCGCGCATGGCGCTTCTTCTCGATGCGTCTGCCGCGGATATCGAAAAGGTCGTCTATTTCGCGGGGTACATCATCAGCAAGGTTGCGGAGGACGAGAAGAAGCGGCTTCTCGCGGAGCTTGAGAGCGAATACAAGTCGAAATATAAGACCGCCGAGAACGACAAGGAGCGTGATGCGCTCAAAGAGAAGATGACCCTTACGAAAATCGAGATCGAGAACGTCGTCGTGGGCAAAGTCCTCGACGAACTCGAATATCATCGGTACTCGGTGAAATACGGCGGCCTTTTCGAGGCGCGCATCGGCGCGGAGGCCATCTACGATATTTTCCGTACGCTTAACCTGAAAGATCTCGAGAAGACGCTTACGGCACGCTATGAGCACGCCGGTGCCGCGGAACGCGAGAAGCTCGCCAAACGCCTCTCCCTGATCGCCGGGCTCATCGCCTCGGGCGTGCGTCCCGAATGGCTCTTCCTTACCCGTATCCCCGTGATACCGCCGGCGCTCCGTCCTATGGTCGCGCTTGAGGGAGGCCGCCACGCGACTTCGGACGTGAACGACCTTTACCGCCGCGTCATCAATCGCAATAACCGTCTCAAGAAACTTCTCGACATCCATGCGCCCGAAGTCATTCTGCGCAATGAAAAGCGGATCCTCCAGGAGGCGGTTGACGCGCTCCTCGACAACTCCATCAGGAAGGGCGGCGCGTCCGCCGGAGCGATGACGCTTGCGCAGCGCCGACCGCTCAAGTCGCTCGCCGATTACCTGAAAGGGAAGCAGGGATATTTCCGCCAGAACCTGCTCGGTAAGCGCGTCGATTACTCGGGCCGCTCGGTGATCGTCGTCGGTCCCGATCTCGAGCTCGACGAATGCGGTCTTCCGAAACACATGGCGCTCGAGCTCTTCCGCCCGTTCGTCATCGCCGGGCTCCTCAAGCGCGAGCTTGCGTTCAACATCCGCGGCGCCGGCCGTCTCATCGAAGACGGCGTCTCCGAAGTATGGGAGATCCTTGAAGAAGCCATCGCGGGCAAGTACGTGCTCCTGAATCGCGCGCCGACCCTGCACCGCCAGGGCATCCAGGCGTTCCGTCCGCGCCTCATCGAAGGTGACGCTATCCAGCTCCATCCGCTCGTCTGCAACGCCTTCAACGCGGACTTCGACGGCGACCAGATGGCCGTGCATGTGCCGCTCTCGGAAGAAGCGCAGTGGGAGGCGGCGAACATCATGAGTGCCAATAAGAATATCCTGAAGCCGGGTTCGGGCGACATGATCGTGCTTACCGGGAAGCCTCTGGATATCGTGCTCGGCGTGTACTGGCTTACCAAGGCGGTCGAAGGTGCCGAAGGAGAGGATAAGCACTTCTCTTCTCCGAACGCGGCGATTCTCGCGTCTGAATACGGCGCGATCGACTTGCGCGCCAAGATCAAGGTGCTGCCGGTTTCCGGTAAGGAAAAGTATGCCGCGTTCGATGGCCGTCCTTTCGAAACGACGGTCGGCCGTCTCCTCTTCAACACGGTGCTGCCAGCCGACTATCCGTTCGTGAACGACACCATCACCAAAAAAGTGCTCGCGCGGATAGTGACCGACTGCATCACTCGGTACGGTCTCGATGCGGTACCGGGAATCGTGAACAAGGTGAAGCGCTTCGGTTTCGAGTATGCGACCAAATCGGGAATCTCGTGGGCTATTAATGACGTTTCCGTGCCGCAAGAGAAGCCGGAGGTCGTAGAACGGGCGGCCCAAAAGGTCGCGAAAGTCGAAGAAGACTACCAGAACGGTCTTCTTTCCGAAGAGGAGCGCCGTCGTGTGGCCATAGAGATTTGGCAGGGTGCCAAGCAGGAAGTGGAGCAGCTTGTCGCGAAGGAGCTTGACCCGATGGGTTCCGTCGCCGACATGGTGAGCAGCGGCGCCCGCGGTACGCTCGGGAACCTGACCCAGATGGCCGGCATGAAAGGCCTCATCCAGAACACCGCCGGCGAGACTATCGAGGTGCCTATCGCGTCCTCTTTCAGCGAAGGCTTGAATCCGGTGGAGTACTTCATGAGTACGCACGGCGCGCGCAAGGGTCTTACGGACACCGCACTCGGCACCGCGAAGGCGGGATATCTCACGCGCCGCCTCTTCGATGTCGCTCAAGATTCTATCGTGACCGAGAAGGACTGCGGTACGAAGCGCGGAGTGAAGATCAATCGCGTGAGCGCGTCCGGCATCCAGATCGATTACGCCGAGGCGCTTCGCGGCCGCGTGCTTGCGGAGGAGGTGAAGGATCAGGAGGGAACCGTCCTCTTCAAAGCGGGCCACTATCTTTCCCGGGAAGACGCCGAAGCGCTTGCCGCTTCCTCGATAGCCTCCGTCGTCGCGCGTTCGGCGATGTCATGCGAGACGCGCTACGGCGTCTGCCAGACCTGTTACGGCATGGATCTCACGACCCAGGAGCTCGTCGACCTCGGCGAGGCGGTCGGCACCGTCGCCGCGCAGGCCATCGGCGAGCCGGGAACGCAGCTCACGATGCGCACCTTCCATGCCGGCGGCGTCGCGTCGGTGGGCGGCGATATCACGAGCGGCCTCCCGCGCGTCGAAGAAGTGTTCGAAAAGCGTTCGCCGAAGAACCCCGCAGTCATCTCGAAGTCCGACGGTCTCGTGACCGAGATACGCGAGGCGGGGCGCGAGAAGGTCATCGTAGTGGCGCCCGCGGCCGGACAAGGGAAGAAAGACGGCTCGGCATACGAGTATCTCGCTCCTTTCCCTCGCGTGGCGCTCGTCAAGGAAGGCGACGCGGTAGTGAAAGGCCAGATCCTTACCGACGGATCCGCCGATCTGGACGACCTCTTCGAATATGCCGGCCGCGCGGCGGTACAGGAATATATCATCGCCGAAGCGTCGAAGATCTACGAGCTGCAGGGCGCCCCTGTTTCCCGCAAGCACCTCGAGGTCGTGGTGAAGCAGATGTTCTCGCGCATGAAGATCACGGACGCGGGCGATACCGATTATTCCATCGGCGACATCGTCGAGGATTGGGAGTTCGCAAAGTCGGTGAAGGATATGGAAGCGGCGAACAAGCTCGCGCCGCGGGCGCGCGAGATAGTGCTCGGCATCAAGGAGAGCGCGCTTTCCCGCCGTTCCTTCCTCTCCGCCGCGTCCTTCGAACAGACGACGAAAATCCTCATCAATGCCGCGCTCAGGGGCGACGTCGATCGTCTGCGCGGCCTGAAAGAGAACGTCATCCTCGGCCGCCTCATCCCGGCGGGTACCGGCTTTGCTGGAAGCAAGAAGAACTCGCATATCGCGAAACTGCAGTCTGCGCGCCCGGCGCTACCGACGCCGTCCGAACGCGCCGGCTTCGCGTCCCGCGCCACGCGCTCGCTCTGAGAGACGCGCGCAGGATCCATCGGCTTCTGCGCCCGTCATAGAAACGCGATAGAATCAAGTTCATGGCAATTGACACCGTCGCGCAGATCAAGGAACGTCTCGGCATCCAGGACATCATCGCGCCCTACGTGAAGCTGCGGCGCGCGGGCAGGTCGATGGTGGGCCTGTGCCCGTTCCACAAGGAGAAGACGGGAAGCTTCCACGTCTCGCCCGAGCGCGGCACGTGGCATTGCTTCGGCTGCGGGGAGGGGGGCGACGGGTTTTCGTTCATCGAGAAGATCGAGGGCGTCGATTTCAAAGGCGCGCTCAAGATCCTCGCCGAGAAGGCGGGCGTCACCGTCGAGTACGCGGGCGGCGCCCGCCGAGAGAACGCCTCGAAAAGGGACCGCTTGCGTTCCGCGTTGAGCCGCGCGAGCGGGTGGTATGCGGAGCATCTCAAAGGGAGTCCCGGCCACGCTTACGGGAAGCAGCGCGGCCTCACCGAGGATTCGATCATGCAGTGGGGCCTCGGATATGCGCCGGACGCGTGGCGCGCGCTCCTCGAAGCGCTCACCGCCGAAGGCTTCACGGTGCCGGAATTGCTTGAGGCCGGACTCGTAAAGGAGGCTGACGGCAAGCCGGGCACCTACTACGACCGCTTCCGTAACCGGCTCATGTTCCCGATACGCGATAGCGCCGGCAAGGTGGTCGCCTTCACCGGCCGCACCGTACCTTCAGAAGCTTCAGCGAAGGAAGGCACGGTCGAGGTCGCGAAATACCTCAATTCTCCGGAAACGGAGCTGTTCCACAAATCCGAAGTCCTTTTCGGGATGGACCGTGCGAAGGATGCAATCCGCACGCGCGGCTTCACGATGCTCGTCGAAGGGCAGCTCGACGTGCTCCACGCGCACCAGGCAGGGTTTATGAATGCGGTGGCGCTCTCGGGCACCGCGCTCACTGACAGGCATCTCGCGCTTATGAAGCGTTTCAGCGATAATCTCATGCTCGTCCTCGATGCCGACCCGGCCGGGCTCAAGGCGACCGCGCGTTCTGCCGAACTCGCGCTCCGTGCCGGGCTGCGCGTAAAGGCCGCACGGCTCCCGAAAGGGAAGGATCCTGCCGATCTCCTCGGCGAAGACGCGCAGGATTTCGGCAGGCGCGTCGCGGCGGCGAAGCCGATCGTCGAGTTCTTCCTCGCCGAGCTCGCGGAAGCCGAACGGGATCCGCATCGGCTCCTGCGTCTTGCGGAAAGTATCGTACTCCCGCTCATCGCGGCGATACCGAGCCCGATGGAGCGCGAGCACTTCATACAGGTCGCCGCGCGCGCGCTCGGACTTTCGGGCGAGGCGGTTCGCGAGTCGCTCGGCAGGCTGTCGAAACGCCCGGAAACGGAGGAAGTTCCGCAAAAGGGTCCGACCCAACCGTCCTCTGCCGCGCGCTCGCCGCGGGACCTCCGGTCACAGCAGCTCCTTGCCGTTTTCCACGCTTACCCGGATACCCCGCTTGCGGAGCGCGTGAAATCGGAGTATCTTCGAATTACTGAAGCTCACCAATTTCCGCTCGACACACCCCCGGAGCCGGCTTTGTTCCTAGCAGAGCAGGCATTCGGCGAGGATCCTCGCGAGGACGCTGCGGACGAGCTTCTTCGCGCTTTTGAAGAAGCGGTCATCCGCGAAGCGTACCAGGAAGCGGTGGCGGATCTGCGCAGGGCCGAGACAGCGGGAGACGCTTCGCTCGTCGAGGATACACAGAGGGCGTGCGCAAGGCTCTCCGCGCGCCTTGCCGCCTTCGGACACTAAAAACCTTTCATCCTTACTCCATACTCTTTCCAGCATGGCGATTCCTAAAAAAAAGAAAAAGGGCGTTAAAAAAACCGTAAAAAAGAAGACGGTACCCCGCCGTGCGCCCGCCAAGAAGACGAAGGGGAAGACCGCGCACGGCGCGCGGGCCAAGACTGCGCGGACGAAACAGGTCTTGCGGAGCGCGGCACGGGGAGCAAAAGCGAAAGAACTCACGCAAAAGGCGCTCTCGGCGGAACAGCTCATCGAGAAGGGGAAGGAGCGCGGCTACGTCACCTATAGCGAGATCCTGAAATCATTCCCGCATGTCGAAGACGATGTCGATTTCCTCGAGTCGCTCTACGAACGCTTTTCCGTTGCCGGCGTCGACGTGCTCGAAGGGGGCATGCTCGAGGATACCGCCGACGAATATCTCGCGACGCGCAATATAAAAGACCGCCACTCGACCGGCTACGACTCCATCCAGATTTATCTGCGCGAAATCGGGCAGTATCCGCTTCTTGTCGCCGCCGAAGAGCGCGAGCTCGCGAAGCGCATCGAGAAGGGCGACGCCGAGGCGCGCAACATCCTCGCGCGCAGCAACCTGCGTCTCGTGGTTTCCATAGCGAAGAAGTACGTGGGCCGGAGTCCCGACCTCACGCTTCTCGATCTCATCCAGGAAGGGAACCTCGGCCTCTTCCGCGCGGTGGACAAGTTCGACTGGAAAAAGGGGTACAAGTTCTCGACGTATGCGACGTGGTGGATCCGCCAGGCGATAACGCGCGCGCTTGCCGACCAGTCGCGCACCATACGCATCCCGGTGCACATGGTGGAAACCATCGCGAAGTACAAGCAGGTTTCGCGCCGTCTCGCGCAGGCGCTCGGGCGCGACCCGCAAGCGGAAGAGATCGCGGTCGAGATGGGAGTCGAGCCGGAGAAGGTCTACCAGATAGAAAAGATAAACCAGGACACGCTCTCGCTCGAGAATCCGATCGGTTCCGATGACGATGAGAAGTCGACGCTCGGCGACTTCATCCCCGACGACAAGATCCCCTCTCCCGTGCAGGAATCTTCCGAACGCATACTTGCGGAACAGGTGCGCTCGATCTTGAACGACCTTTCGCCGAAGGAGCGCAAGATACTTGAGATGCGCCACGGCCTTATGGACGGCATCTACCATACGCTCGAGGAGGTGGGCAAGGAGTTCGGCGTCACCCGCGAACGTATCCGCCAAATAGAGGCGAAGGCGCTCGAGAAAATCCGTTTGCACGATAAAGCCCGCCACCTGAAGTCGTATTAAACCGCTCCGGAAATAGCTCGTCTTACGCTCCCTGCGCTCGTGCGCTAGACTGGGGGAAATGCTCACGACTCCCGCATTTGAAGAGGCATACGGAAAGCTGAACGCGAAGCAGAAGGAAGCGGTGGACGCCGTCGAAGGGCCGGTCATGGTCATCGCCGGACCGGGGACAGGGAAGACGCACGTGCTTACGCTGCGGATCGCGAATATCCTGAAAGAAGCGCCGGGGGCAAGTCCGGAGAACATTCTCGTGCTCACCTTCACTGATTCGGCGGCGCGAACGGTCGCGCGGCGTCTCGGCGCGCTCATTGGCGAGGAGACTGCGCGCAAAGTCGCCGTCCATACGTTCCACGGCTTTGCCGAGCACGTCATGAAGCAGTATCCGGAAGCGTTCCCGGAATACACCGATCGTCGGCTCATGGGCGAGATGGAGCAGATACTCCTGTGGCGCACGGTTCTCGAGAATCGCGAAGAGAGCCGCTTGCGCACCCCGAAATCACCGTACCACTATCTAGAAGACCTCAAGTCGCTCGAAGAGGATCTGACGCGCGAGCGGTTCTCGCTCGCCGACTACCGCGCATGGCTCGACGTCGAGGCGAAGCGCATCGAAGCGGACCCCGACCTGCGCTATAAGCGCGGCGGCAAGGATGGCGCGGCGGGGAAACTCAATCCTGTCGGCGCGAAGCGGCTTGAGCGTCTTGAGAAAGGCGGCGAGGCCGCAGGACTCATAGAAGAGTACCGCGCGGAGAAAGACGCGCGCGGCCTCTACGGTTACACCGACGTGCTCCGGATAGCGGTCGATGCGCTCGCGGCGGACGAAGCTTTGCGGGCAGATCTGCAGGAGCGGTATCAATACGTGCTCGCAGACGAACACCAGGACGCGAACGCGCTCCAGCATGCGCTCCTCGACGCGCTCGCCCTGGATGATCATCCGAACCTCTTCATCGTCGGCGACGAGAAACAAGCGGTCTTCGGCTTCCAGGGCGCTGACGCGACCCACTTCGGGACGTTTCTGAAGCTTTATCCGCGCACGACCGTTATCGCGCTTACCGAGAATTACCGTTCGTACCAGAGCGTACTCGACCATGCGCACGCGCTCCTTGCCGGGCTCCCGTCGTCTACGGGCGGGCATGCGCGGCTCACGGCCGCGCGCGGCAAGGGCGGCGCCGTGCGTCTCCTTGTCGCGCCCGATCCGCTTGCTGAACGCGACCAGATAGCGTCTCTGGCGGAAGAGGCGATCGCCGCGGGTGTCGCGCCGCACGAGATCGCGATCATCACGCTCAAGAACAAGACCGCCGACCTCTTCGCGCTCCACTTCGCGGCGCGCGGCATACCGGTGCTGCGCGCCGGGGATGTCAGCCTCGATGATCGGCCCTCTGTCCGTTACCTTCTCGCGCTCATGCGCGCAGTCGCCGACCCGCTCGATGTCGCGGCGCTGCGCGAAGCGCTTCTCGCCCCGTGGTGGCCGCTACCGCTTGTCGAACGCGCGCGACTCCTGCGCCGCGCGCGCGATTCGGAGCTCGAGGAAGCGCTTGCCGCTTCATTTCCGGATGTCGCGGAAACGCTGGCGTCTCTCAGGAGGGAGGCGGCCGAGATGCCGCCCGTGAACCTGTTCTCGCTCCTCCTCAAGAAGTCGGGCGCGCGCGCGTACTTCCTCTCGGAAGCCGAGCGCGTCGCGGAAGACGTTCCGCGCGTACGAGCACTCATGATGCATATCGAGAATCTTGCGCGGCGGGACCCGAACGCGACTTTCGCGGAAGTGGTGGACAGTTTCGAGAAAGCGCGCGAGCACGAGATAAGCGGGATAAAGGCTTCGCGTACCCAGGAGGAAGGGAAGGTGACCGTCATTACCGCGCACAAAGCGAAAGGCATGGAATTCGAGCGCGTGTTCGTCACCGCGCTCACCGCAAACGAGTGGGAAGGGCGCGGCAGGAGCGCGCTCCTGCCGTCACCCTTTGATACGCCGCGCGGAAAAGCGGAGATAACGCGGCTGCTCTATGTAGCCATGACCCGCGCCAAGGATACGCTCGTGCTCTCCTACGCCGCGAGCACGAGCGAGGGGAAGGAACAGGCGCCGATATCGCTCCTGCCTGCGGCGCTCGAGCCGCTTGAGATTCCCGCGAATCCATTACCGCTCATGCATACGGCTGCGGAAGCGCCCGCGCTTGTCCGGGAACTCACGCTCCGCTATCTCGCGCAGGACGGCCTCTCGCCGTCAGCTTACAACGAGTATCTCGAATCCCCGCCGACATTTTTCGCGCGGCGCGTACTGAGACTCCGTGAACCGGAGACCCGGGCCATCGTGGTCGGGAACGCGGTACATGCGGCGCTCGCCGCATGGTTTAGCGCGGCGGCGGAGCCGTACGAGGCGCGCGTCGAAGCGGCGCATGCCGAGCTTGCACGAAGCCTCCGTCTATCGCTCTTGCCGCGCGGCGACACGTTCGACGCCCTTACGCGGCACGCCTACGCGCTCCTCGACGCGGCATTCGGTTCGCCGGCGCTTCGCGCTAAGGCGATAGCCGCGGAAGAAACGTTCAGTACGGCGCGCGAAGTCGCCGGAGCACGCGTCCTTCTGAAAGGGAAGGTCGACGCGATATTGGACGGAGATACCGGCGAATGCATCGTCGATTTCAAGACCTCGACCCAGATCGAGAAGAAGGATAAGGAGAAGTTCGAGCGGCAGATCGCCTTTTACGACCTGATTTTACGGGAGAACGGCCATGCGCCGGCTTCCGGCCGTATCGTGCAACTGACGGAGGATGGTCTTAAGGAATACGAAGTCGCGCTCACGGACGAGACGCGCGCCGCGCTTGCGGCAACGCTCGACGACGTGCTTCTGGAATTAGTCAGCGGCCGCTTCCGTCGCGCCGCACCCTCCGACTACGACGCGCTCCTCGCGCTCTTCGAGGCATAGGCCTATTTCTCTCCTGCAAGAGCCTGCTCGACAAGCCGCTTTACGGCGTCGTAGGAGTATGCGCCGTCCATGACGATCGGCGGGGCGTTTCCGGCGAGAATGAGCGAATAGGGGGTCCCGCGCGCGCCGACAGCAAACGCGTTCTCGCGGTCCGCCAGAATACGCGCATCCACGCTTGTCGATGCATTGCTGTAGCAGGAGGCGAAAGCGGTGCCCGAGGCTCCGGCGGCTTCCGCAAGCGCGCCGTAGCGTATCGGGTCAACCGGCTGGTTCTTGAAGAGAGAATCGGCGAATTTCCAAAATGCGTCATTGCCGGCGGTTTTCGCCACGCACTCGGCCGCGCGCGCATTGCTCATCGCATCCGGATGGATCTCGATAAGCGGGAACTCTCGGTAAACCCAGGCGACATTGCCGTCCGTGCCTTCGTTTGCGATGACTTGATGAAGCGTCTCGTCAAAGGTCTTGCAGTATTCGCAATCGAAATCGGCGTATTCGACGATCATGACCTTCGCTGCCGGGTTCCCGAGGATATGGTCGCTCGCGCTCACGGGCCGCACGAGCGCCGGATTGCCGGTACCGGAGCTCGTCGAGGGCTCTTTCCCCGCGATTGAGAAATATATCGCGCCGGCGACGATCATGCCGCCGAGAACGATCGCAATCGGAAGCAGATAGGAAGATTTCATAAGGGAAGCGCGTGCGTCATCGCCGGAGGGGCGGTCGCCGCGCGGTTCCAGAGGGAGGTATCGAGCTTTATGTCGCGGAAGTCGCGCAGGTCCTTATACTTGAGCGCGCCGTGCTCGAGCGCGTATTCGTAGAGTTCCCGGGTGAGGCGCACATCCTCGATGCAATACTTGCGCACCAGATCGTGTTTCCCTTCCCGCCACCATTCGACCGCCTTGAGGCCGTCGCCCGATTTCCCCTTGCCCAGGGTCGCTTCGGCGAGGGATTGGAGCCGGATACGCCGGCCTAAGACCTTCTGTACCTCGGTGAGCAGGTCGAGCGAACGCAGGCGCGAAAGGTCGCCCGGATAGTAGCGGTTCAAGAGCGGGATATCGAACGTATCGGAGTTGAAACCGATAAGCATATCGGCACGTTCAAGGATATGCCAGAGACGAGGGAGCTCTTCCTTCGTGTACGAAGAATATTCGCCCGTCGCCGAGTCGTGGATAGCGACGACGGTGAGCTCTTGCTCGGTTACGTCAAGATGCCCGCGTACTGCGGAATCGGAAACGGACTCGATATCGAAAGTTATCGCTCGCATATCGTCAGTCGCCCTCGCGCAGGCGCGCGGGAAGCTCGCGGAGCGGCAGGCTAATCTCGGCGCCGGTCGCGAGCGCTTTCATGCGGACCATGTTGTTCGCGGCTTCGTCCGCGCCGTATGCGGCAAAGAACGGGATGCCGCGTTTCACCGCGTCCTTTATCTGGTCGCCGAGCGCGCGGCCGGTCAGGTTGACGAAGACGCGGATCCCCTCCTTGCGCAGCGTATCGGCGAACGCCTGTGCGGCGGGCAGAGCGCTTTCGTCCGGCGTGCCGAGGTAGAGCCGCGGCTTGCCGGAGTCGGACTTCGGCGAAAGCGCATGCGTCTCGAGAAAGTCGGCAAGCGTGACGTCGCCGAGCGCGAAACCGACCGCCGGGATGGCTTCGCCGCCCCACAGTGCGACGAGCCGGTCGTATCGTCCGCCGCCGAAGAGCGCGCGCACATTTCCCGGATCCGTGTCGAAGACTTCAAAGACCATGCCGGTGTAGTAATCGAAACCGCGCGTGATGCTCGAGTCGAAGACGACGTTGCGCACGCCGCGCATCTTGAGCGTCTCGATGCGATCGAGAAGCTTCCTCTTTTCAAGGGCTACTTCCGGAGTGGCATCCGCCTTGTCGATGATCGCGAGCGGGCCCTTCGCCGTGAGCTCGTTCGATGCAGCCTCGAAGTCTTCAGGACTCATTTTCGATTTCTTATCGAGAAGGCGGAGGTACTTCTGGACGCTTTCTCCCGCAAGCCCCGCCGCCTTGCAGGCGGCGTCCAGGAGCGGCCGCGCGTTCATGCGGATCGTGAAATCGTCTTCGCTCGCGCCGAAGTCGCGCAAGATCTGCGCGGCGAGCGTGACGATCTCGATATCCGCCTCTCCCTCTGGAAGTCCGACAAGATCGATATCGGCCTGATAGAACTCGCGCAGACGCCCTTTCTGCGGCCGTTCGTAGCGGAAGCGGTTCCCGATGGAAAACCAGCGCAGCGGGAAGACAAGCTCGCGGCGCTTGCCGGCGACCATCCGGGCGAGGGTGGGCGTCATCTCGGGGCGGAGCGTGACGCTCCGCGCCCCGCGGTCGGTGAAGGTATATGTCTGCTCGCGTACGATCTCTTCCGAAGTCTTCGCTTCATAGAGCTCGGTGCGTTCGAGCGGGGAAGCATCGTACTCCTCGTACCCCCAGAGCGCGAGGGTCTGCCGGATACGCGCGAACAGTGCCTCTTCCCGCGCGAACGCATCGGGGTAGAAGTCGCGTACGCCCTTATAAGGATCGGTCGAAAGCGGATCGTTCATGAGTCCGATTGTACCAGATACCGCCGCGTTACGGTTTCGGGAAAGAGACGACAAGGACGCGCGGGGCGCCGTACTGGTCGGCGCGTATCTCGGCTGAGAATCCCGACTTCTCGAACAGTTCGCGCGCAGCTTCCGCGTGCTCGCTATCGCATTCGATCCACGCGACGCCGTCCTTGGAGAGCCGTCCGGGCAGTTCAGCCGCGATGCGCCGGATGAGTGAAAGGCCGTCTGTCCCGGCGTAGAGCGCGGACGCGGGTTCCCATGCGGCGACGCTCTCCGGCAGGACGCGCTTTTCAGGAATGTAGGGAGGGTTCGCCGCAATGACATCGAATCTCAAGGTATCAAAAGGAGCGAAGAGATCGCCGATGCGGATATCCGCGCGTTCCGCGTCGAGCGCGTTCTCGCGCATGTTTTTCCGTATTGTCGCCTCGTGGGCGGGATCGATCTCGCCGAAATACACGCGTGCTTGCGGCAGCCGCGCGAGCGCCGCGCAGCCGATGGCCCCCGAACCCGCGCAAAGGTCGAGAAAGGTTATCGCGGTGCCTGCGTTTCCGGCAGCAGAAAGCATATGGATAAGCTGTTCCGCCCACCATTCCGTCTCGGGGCGGGGGATGAGCGTCCGCGAATCGAGATGGATCTTCAGGCCGAGAAAGGGTTGCCAGCCGATGACGTATGCCGCCGGCTCGCCGGAGGCGAGCCGGCGCTTGTCGGCTTCGTATCCCGGCGTCTCTTTGCCGGCGTATTTTTCCCGTAGGAGCCACTGTTCGTCTTGCGTCATGGTATATTCCATATCACAAATCAAAGACGCCCGCGCAGAGCGCGCGGGCGTCTTTGATTCCGGCGAAGGAATTAGCGGGCTAGTAGCCGCGATTGTAGTCGCCGCCGCCGAAGCCGCCGCGATCGCCGCCGAAGCCGCCATCGCGGCGCGGCGGGCGATCGCCCTGCGGACGAGCGAAGGAGACCGAGAGGGTCCGCCCGTCCATCTCTTTGCCGTCCCAACGGTCGATCGCTGCCTGCGCTTCCGCTTCAGAAGCCATCTCGACGAAGCCGAAGCCGCGCGAGCGGCCCGTCATACGGTCGCTAATGATGCTCGCGGAAACGACCGAACCGGCCTCGCTAAAGGCCTTCTTCAGATCATCTTCCGTCGAACGATAGGGAATGCCGCCTACGTAAAGCTTGTTTCCCTGTACTGATCCCTGCTGATTATCCATGTGTAGATCTAAACCGGTTAATCTCGCCGAAACTGAACACTTTGCTTGCTCTTATGGAGGGCGAAGCTCGAATACTCTGCGAGTGTTAACAGTATGCCAGAAATATCAAAAAAGCGCAAGATTCCCTGTGGATAGCACCTGCCTGGTTTTCGTGGATTCGTCTCCGGCGCTAATGCGTGCCGGAGACGAAAGCAGGGAAGAAGAGCCCGATCATGCCCAATGCCAAGAGCGCGACGATGATGATGGCGAACGCGCGTTTCATCGCCCTATCGTAGCAGGAGTATCCGTGCGTCGCAACTGGATCGAATTCGCCGAAAGAGAGCCGTCGCTGTTGGTTGAGCCGGAGACGATGACCGCCGAACCGATCGTGATGTCAGCGAGCGACCCGGCGACGCTTTTGAATACGCTTGTCGCGGGAGTGAAGAGGACGACGTGCGAATTATTATCGCGCGTGTCGACCGTGACGCTTCCGCTGTCCTTCTTTACGACAACGCCGACGAGAAATTCGCTTGCATTCTGATTGCCGCCGCGCCGTCCGCCCGCGCTGCCGCGTACCTGACTCATGCCAGGAGCGCTCACGTTTGCCGGAACAGATGCGCGCGCCGCCGCATAGCCGCCGAAGAGCCCGATACCGAGCGCGACGACGGCCGTAATCACGATGCTTTTATTCATAGGTAAGACAGGCTATCGATCTTTAATACGCGCCAATCGCCCGTATTATTCATAGCGAAGCGCGTCGATCGGATTGAGGCTCGCTGCCTGTCGTGCCGGATACCAGCCGAAGACGATGCCGATAGCTGCCGAGACGCCGAAGGCAAGCAAGACTGAAGAGAGCGTCACCTGGGCGGTTACCAGACCGGAGAGCGTCACCGCAAAGGATGCGCCCCAGCCGAGCAGTATGCCGAGCGCTCCTCCGAGGAAGGTGAGTGCGACCGATTCGGCAAGAAATTGCGCGTTGATGTCCCGCCGCGTCGCCCCAATCGCTTTCCGGAGACCTATCTCGCGCATGCGCTCGGTCACGGTCGTGAGCATCATGTTCATGATGCCGATACCGCCAACGATGAGCGAAATACCGGCAACGGCCGCGAGCAGTATGGTAAACGTCGAGGTGACGTTTGAGGCGGCAGAGACGATATCCGCTTGGTTGAGAATGCTGAAATCGGCTTCCGCCGGATTGCTAACAGCGTGCCGTGCGAGCAGAAGAGCGGTCACGTCGTTTTGCACCTGTGTCATTGCCGTCTGGCTTGCCGCTTGGATATCGATGGCAGAAAGATATTGGTTGCCGTTGCCGGCAAAGTATTGCAGCGCGGTTCCGAGCGGTATGTATATCGTGTCATCCTGGTTGCCAAAGCCGGAACTTCCTTTCGTTTTCGTGACACCGATGATCGTGAAAAGGAGATTATTAATGCGAATACGCTGTCCCAGTGCATCGCCTGCGGTCGCGGTATTGCCGAAAAGATCGGTGACCACCGTAGGTCCTACGACCGCGACTCTCATGAGCGATGTCGACTGGCTGTCGGTAATGAACGAGCCCTGGTCCATTTCCAGATTGCGGATAGACGCGTACGCGGCATTCACGCCATCAACTGCGGTGTTTGTATTCGCTCCCGCAGCGGCAATTTGGTATCGCCCATCGTATTCGCCCGAAACGGCTGCGACATTCGCAACACCGGAGATCGCATTTTCATCTGCGAGC
>JAJXUQ010000020.1 GCA_021782685.1 bacterium | reverse complement strand
GCCGGCAACGTCTATGAGCGGTTCGTTCGGAAGATACGTTGTGCCCGTTTTCGTGAACGCCCAGCTTGCCGAGCCCGGGGGAGCGACCTCGACGCCTTGTTTTGAGAGGAGATGCTTTATCTCCGGCGTTGTCCGGTTCTTGTTATCGGTAAGCGCATCGATGAGGAGCGCGACGCCGTTCGGGCCATACGCTTCGTAAACCACTTGCTCGAGGCTATCGGCATCCTTTGAAGTCCCTTTCGCTATCGCGCGCTCGATATTCTCTTTCGGCATATTGACCGCTTTCGCCCGCGCGATAGCGACCGAGAGGCCGGGCGCTGAAAGGATCCCGCCCGCTTTTTTCGATTCGAGCGTGATAAGGCGCGCGTAGCGCGAGAAGACGCGGCTTTTCGCGGCATCCGTTACCGATTTCTGGCGTTTGATCTGCGACCACTTGCTGTGTCCGGACATGGAAGCACTATACCAAAACGGCCGGTTGCGGTATACAGCAGCTATCTCAGATAAGAACGGCCTTTTTGAGTAAGGATGCGGCCGCGGGAAGAGCGTTCGATAAAGCCGAGGCGAAGCAGATACGGCTCGTAAACAGACTCGATTGTGTCGGGGTCTTCATGGAGGGCAGCGGCGATCGCGCGTACGCCCGCCGGTCCGCCGCGGAACCCCTCGGCGAGGGTCGTGAGGTATCGGCGATCGTCCTTCGTGAGGCCGAGGACGTCAATGCCGAAAAGCTCGCACGCCTCGTCGCACACCGCGGCAGAGAGCGGGCGCTCATGCACTTGCGAGAAATCGCGAACGCGCTTCAGGAGCGCGTTCGCGATACGGGGAGTCGCGCGACTCCTTGCTGCGACGCGTTCGACAACCTCTTCCGGCACCGAAAGGTCCAAGAGCGCGGCGGAGCGGCGAACGATATCGCGCAAATCGTCATCGCTATAGAAATCGAGCTGGTACGTGCCGCCGCCGAACCGCGAGCGAAGCGGTTCGGAAAGTTCCGCGATGCGGGTGGTCGCGCCGACAAGCGTGAAAGGCGGGAGCGCAAGTTCGATCGTGCGCGCGGAAGGACCCTTCCCGAGAATGATATCAAGATGTCCTGATTCGAGAGCAGGGTAGAGGAGCTCCTCGATTTTATGCGAGAGGCGGTGGATCTCATCGATAAAGAGGACGGTATTCGGCTCAAGGTTCGTGAGTATGGCCGCAAGATCTCCCGCACGCTCGATAGCGACGCCGGAAGTGTTTTTAAGCTGCGACCCGAGCGTCAGGGCGACCAGGTGCGCGAGAGTCGTCTTGCCCACGCCCGGAGGACCGTAGAAAAGTATGTGTTCCGGCATCCCGCCGCGCTTTTTCGCCGCATCGATAGAGATACGAACGCTTGCTTTCACCTGTTCTTGGCCGACATAGTCGTCCCAGCGGACGGGGCGTAGCGCGGCATCAAGCGTTGGCGGAAGAGAATCGGGGTTGGACGGAGGGGTTGACATGAAAAGAGTATATGCTAACATGCTAGCACAGTTTCTTGATCCTGTTCATACTCCTCTAGGCAAGGCTTGACGGCTTCAGGCGTTTCCCCAAGGATTTTTTGGTCCGTCGCTTTCGGGCGGCGATGCTGAGAATCTCCTCAGGTGTCTCGTCTACCCCGCATTTATGCGGGTTTTGCCTTGAGGATTATGGGCGGGATATGAAAAACCGCGAGTATTCTCGCGGTTTTTCATATCATTGCGGGAGACTGACCGTAGTGGCGACTTCGGAAAGGGAAGTAACGCCGGAGAGCGCCTTCAGGAGTCCGTCTTGCGCCATGCTCAGATAGCCCTGCTTGCCCGCCAACTTAGCGATCTCGTTTGCCGGCGGATTATCGCGCAGGAATTCCGCCAGCTCATCATCCATGAAGATCGCTTCGTAAAGGCCGATGCGGCCCTTATAACCGGTCCCGTCCTTGTTCGCCGGAGCTGGCTCCCATACCGTTTCTATTTTTTCCGGAATGAGCGACTTGTCGGAAAGCGGCTCGAACGCTTTCGCGATCATGGCTTTCTCCGCGTCGGTAAGCGGGCGTTCTTTGCGCTCTTCGGGATCAAGCTTGCGCACGAGGCGTTGCGCCATCGAGACCGTAATCGCCGATCCGAAAGATTTCGGGTCGGCGCCGAGATCTACGAGACGCGGGAACGTTCCCGCCGCGTCATTCGTGTGGAGCGTCGAAAAGACGAAGTGGCCGGTGAGCGCGGCCTGGATGGCGATGACGGCGGTATCGCGATCCCGGATCTCGCCGACCATGATGATGTCCGGGTCCTGGCGCACGATAGACCGGAGGCCGTCGGCGAAAGTGAATTTCTTATCTTCGACCTGCGTCTGTACGATGCCGCTCAGATGGTACTCGATAGGGTCTTCGATCGTAATGATCTTTATCTCCGGCGCATAGATCTCGCGCAAGAAGGAATACAGCGTGGTCGTCTTGCCGCTTCCGGTCGGGCCGGTAGTAAGCAGCATCCCGTTCGGCCGCCGAATCTCGCGTTCAAGGCGTTCAAGCAGTTTGGGATGTATGCCGAGCTCGCGATAGGAAACCTTCGTCGTCTCAGGATCAAGGATGCGCAGCACGATCGACTCCCCGTAGTTCCCGGGGATGAAGGAGCTGCGTATCTCGAGCGCGCCGTTCTCGCGCGCCACGCTGAAACGGCCGTCTTGCGCGCGATTATCGATATTGAGCTTCACGCCCGAGAGGAGCTTGATACGCGAGTTGAGTTGGTGGTACGTCTGCGGGTCGAAAGAATAGATATCGGTGAGGAGACCGTCGATGCGCAGACGCAGGCGCGCGCTCGTTTCTTCGGGCTCGAAATGGATATCGGAAGCGCGAAGGGCAAAGGCTCCCATAAGGATCGTTTCGAAAAGGCGCGAGACGCGCTCCAGCGATTTCAGCGCGCTGGCGTCAGCGAGCTTCCGTTCAAGCACCGTCCGCGCGTTCTTCTCCTTCGTGAATTCCGCAAGCGCGTTTTCCGCGACGACGAACGTCCCGACCTTCGACTCGGTGGCGAACGAGAGATCACGGTAGTATGAGAGGACCTTATCGAGACTCTTCTTCGAGACGAGGAATTCTTGTATGTGGAATCCGCGTTGCGCGAGGTCATCGCGAAGTTCGGCGAGCGCCGGATTATTCGGGTTGCGTACCGCGAGGGAGAGCTCTTTTGCGACGCGCGCGAAAGCCGCCGCTTCGGCTGCACGCGCCTTCTCTTCCGGAATGGTACGGAGCGCGTCCGCATCTATCTTGTTGAGCGAGAGATCGGCATAGGACATGCCGTATTTCTCGGAGAGGATGCGCGTGACATCCTCTTCTTCCCGCTCGCGCACCTCGGCGAGCTTCGAGGTTTCTCGTTCGGTATCGAAAGGGAGGTCCATGGAAGCATCATACCATCGCCGCGAAACCTGCCCCCAGCGAGTTCAACAAGTAAACGCACCACTCCGCTAACATAGCGGATATATGGCGCATTTGAGCATCGAGGAACGGGAGGCGATACAGAAGGGGCTGTGGGAGAAGAAATCAGTACGGCAGATTGCACGGGAATTGGGACGGCCGCATTCGACCGTCGTGCGAGAGGTCGCTCGGAACCTGCCACCTGAACGGCGGGTATATACCCCGCGCCTTGCGAACGAACGGGCGCTCGAAAACCGCAAGAAGCGGGGACGGGAAGATCGGTTGAAGAGCCCGGAGATACGGCAGTACGTCGTCAAGCATTTGAAGAAGCGTTGGTCGCCCGAACAGATCGCCGGACGCATGAAGCTCGAAGGGATCGATTCGATCTCTCCTGAAGCGATATACCAGTTCGTATACGCCCAGGTACATCGGAGCGGCAACGGTTCTGTGAAGCCTGGCAAAGAAGACCTGCGCCCGTATCTCCGAAGGAAACAGAAGAAGCGGCAGAAGCACGGCTCTCGCAAGGGACAGCGCATCTTCAAGCCGAAAGGGCCATCCATCGAGACCCGTCCGAACGTGGTCGATCTTCGCTCTCGCCTCGGCGACTGGGAGGGCGACACCGTCGAATCGAGGGATCATGCACCTGGCGTGAATACGCTGCTCGAACGCAGGAGCGGGCTGTATCTCGTGACGAAAGTGAAGGACAAGACGAGCGAAGCGACCAAGGCGGCTGTCGTATCCCGGCTTGCCGGTCTTCCGGCACACACGCTTACCACAGACAACGGGAGCGAGAATCAGCGGTGGGAGGAGATCGAAGAAGCGCTCGGGCTCGACTGCTTCTTCGCCCATCCGTATTGCCCAGGAGAGCGAGGTGCGAATGAAAATGCGAACGGTCTCCTGCGGGACTACTTCCCGAAAGGTACCGACTTCAGGCAGGTGCCAGACGACGACTTGGCAGCGGTGGAGTATGCTTTGAACACGAGGCCGAGGAAACGGCATGGATTCCTGACCCCATTAGAAATCTGGAGTGGTGCGTTTGGAGGTTGAATTCAGGCCCCGATGACTTGACGAACAGGGTACATATGTGTTATTGTTCAAACAGATTCAACCCTGGGAGACGTACCATGAAGCTCATCCTTCTTCTCGTTGTTTCCGCGGCGCTCACCGGATGCGCCGGATATCCTACCTATCAACAAGGCTATCTGGCGCCCCCGAACCAAAAGCCCGTCGCAAAGGTGTGCGATGCAAGCGGCTGGTATTGCCGGCCCGTCTATTCGACGCCGCCGAGCTACGCTACGACGCCAACCTATTACTACCCTTACGCTGCTCCTTACCAGTCTTCGTGGTTCTTTTATTGGCATCGTTGACCGCCCGCGCCTGCTCCATACCAAGAGCAGGCGCATTTTTTATTCGGTTGTACAATTCATCCTATGAAGAAAAGCATCCTGGATGAAAGCGCGCTTCTGGAGGAAGCGGAAGAATTCTCCCGCAAGCTCGCGCGCGCGCGGGGGCAGGGCGCGACCCTCGTCACGCTTTCCGGCGAGCTTGGCGCGGGGAAGACCGCCTTTACCAAGGCGGTCGCGAAGGCCTTCGGCGTCGAAGAGACGGTAAACAGCCCTACCTTCGTCCTCGAGAAGATCTACAAGCTCCCCGAGGGAAGAGGTTTCGAGCGTCTCGTGCACATAGACGCGTACCGGCTCGAATCAGGAAGCGACCTCGCCGCGCTCGGTTTCGACGAGCTTATGCGGGAGAGCGGGAATCTTGTTTTTTTCGAATGGCCGGAGAAAGTTTCCGCTGCTCTCCCGGAGCCTTTCGCGCGCGTTTCGCTCGAAGCGCTTCCGGACGGCACGCACACCATCTCCTATGCCTAGGACGGAACGGAAAAAACGCATCGTGCTCCTCGATACGCACGCGATTATCCACCGCGCATACCATGCACTGCCGGAGTTTACCGGCCCCTCGGGCGCGCCGACCGGAGCGCTCTACGGGCTTGTCGCGATGCTGCTGAAAATCATTGCCGAACTCAAGCCGGACTATATCGCCGCCTGCTACGACCTGCCGAAGCCGACCATCCGCCACGAAGCATACGAAGGCTACAAGGGAACGCGCGCGAAGACCGATGACGCGCTCGCGTCCCAGATCGGGGAGTCCCGCAAAGTGTTCGAAGCATTCTCGATCCCGATCTACGAGCGGGAGGGGTTCGAAGCCGACGACCTGCTCGGTACCATCGCGCACAAGCTGCGTTCTGAAAAAGATATCGAGGTCATCATCGCATCGGGCGATATGGACACGCTGCAGCTTGTCGACGACGAGCGCGTCCGCGTTTATACGCTGAAGAAGGGGATACAAGACACCATCCTCTATGACGAGAAAGCCGTCGTCGCGCGGTTCGGCTTCCCGCCGGCGCTCATCCCTGACTGGAAAGGGCTTCGCGGCGATCCCTCCGACAACATCAAAGGGGTTCCCGGCATCGGCGAGAAGACCGCTACCGAACTCGTGACCGGTTTCGGCACGATCGAAGGCCTGTATGCAAAGCTCGAGAAAGGCGATGACGCTCTCCTGAAGAAAGGGGTGAAGGCGCGCACCCTGATGCTGCTGAAAGAGCACGAAGAGGCAGCGCGTCTCTCGAAAGCGATCGCGACGATACGCCTCGATGCCCCCGTCGCTTTCGCGCTTCCCGAGCGCTCGTGGCGGGAGAAAGCCGACGTGCGGAAGATGGTCGCGCTGTGCGAAGAGTTCGGCTTCCGGACGCTCAAAGCGCGCATCAGGACGATGTTCGAAGCGGCTGACGCCGCCCATGAGGCGGCACGCGAGCCCGAAGAGGAGATCGACGGCGCGCGGTTCGCGGAGGCTCAGGTGATGCTCTGGCTCATCTCGTCCGAATTCACGAACCCGACGCTCGATGACATCCTCGCGTTCACGAAAGAACGGGCCTTTGATGCCGCGTATGCGGCGCTCGAGAAAAAGGTCGACGAGCTCGGGAAGGTGCGAGACGTCTATGAGCATATCGAGAAACCGCTCATCCCCGTCATTCGCGCGATGGAGGCGCGCGGCGTGCTCATAGATACCGGCGTCCTCGGCGCATTGGCTAAAGAGTATCGCGCCGAACTCGAACGGATCGAGAAGAAGATTTACACGGACGCCGGACGGGAGTTCAACGTGAGCTCGCCGAAGCAGCTTGCCGAAGTGCTTTTCGACGAACTGAAACTCGTTCCTGAACGGCAGAAGAGGACGGCCGGCGGCGCCCGTTCGACGCGCGAGAGCGAGCTTGAGAAGATCCGCGACGCGCATCCGATCGTCGAGGACATCCTCGAGTACCGGGAACTGAAGAAGCTGCTCTCGACGTATATCGAAAACCTCCCGCCCCTGCTCGACGCGGAACACCGCCTGCATGCCGACTTCCTCCAGACCGGCACCACGACCGGCCGCATGGCCTCGCAGAACCCGAACCTGCAGAATATCCCGGTCCATTCCGAACGCGGACGGGCGATACGGCACGCGTTTGTCGCGCCGGAGGGGTTCTCGCTCCTCTCGCTCGATTATTCCCAGATAGAACTGCGCCTCGCGGCGATCCTCTCGGGAGACGAAAAGCTCCGTGCGATATTCCGGAGCGGGCGCGACGTGCACCAAGAGGTCGCGGCGCACGTGTTCCACGTCGCTCCGGATGCGGTCGATACCGAGATGCGGCGCCGGGCGAAAATCATCAATTTCGGCGTCCTCTACGGGATGGGGATCAACGCGCTCCGGGCGCAACTCGGCACTACGATCGCCGAGACGCATGCTTTTTATGACGAGTACTTCGGGCAATTCAAGACGCTTTCCGAGTACCTCGAGTCGACCAAGGGTTTCGCCCGTACGCACGGCTATACGGAAACCCTGTTCGGCCGCCGCCGGCAGTTTCCGGAAATGAGGTCGCCGCTGCCTTACGTGCGGGCGCAGGCCGAGCGCATGGCAATCAATGCGCCCCTGCAGGGCACGCAAGCGGATATCATAAAGCTCGCAATGGTGCGCATCGACAGGATGCTCGGGAAAGAAGGTGCGCGCGAGGATGCGCATCTCCTTCTCCAGGTGCACGACGAACTCATGTATGAAGTCCGTACCGAGCGTATGAACGCGCTCGGTACGGGGATAAAGGAGATCATGGAGTCCGTGCTGTCTCCCGAGGAGACGGGCGGGGTGCCCATCATCGTCTCGACGAAGTCAGGAGCGAACTGGGGCGACCTGCGTCCGCTATGATTTACTTTTTCCACGGCAGCGATACTGCGAAAGCTCGCGCCAAAGCGTTTGAGTGGGTTGCGAAAGCCCGCGCAAAGCAGCAGAACCTTACCTACGTGCGGCTCGCGCGCGAAGATCTTACCCAGGCGGCACTTGAAGATGCCGCGTTCTCCGGTGGGCTCTTCGCGAAAAGGCTCCTTGTGCTCGTCGATGACCCGTTCCCTCCCGTGCGCGAAGAAGAAGAGGAGCGGCAGGGAAGCCAAGACGGGAAAAGAGCCGCGGCGGGCATACTCGAAGCGTCTCTCGACATGCTTGCCGCTTCCGACAATGCCATCCTCATTCTTGCGCCGGGGCTCGCCGCCGCGAAGGCGCGCGCGCTTGCGGGGGAAGCGAAGGTCGAATACAAGTTCGATGAAGCCCCGCGCGGCGGAGCCGCGCGGGGCTTCAATTCGAATCTCGTGAACGCGCTTGCGGCGAGGAATCGGGAAAAGCTCTGGCTCGAGGTAGCGCGCGCCCTTCGTGCGGGCGACACTCCGGAAATGCTCTGCGGTCTCCTGCACTGGAAGGCGCGCGACCTGATGGAAAAAGGGAGCCGCGCATGGAAGCCGCACGAAGCGCGCGCCCTTTCGCTCGCGCTCATCTCTCTCCTGCAAGACTCTCACCGCAGCGGCCTCGCCGCGCCGCTCCTCCTCGAACGTTTCGCGCTCTCGATCTGAACGGAAAGCTCTGTGCGCCCGGCAGGTTACGATCCTGCGACCTTCTCCTTAAAAGGGAGCTGCTCTACCAGCTGAGCTACGGGCGCGAAGGCGCATTTTTGTAATCTACTCTTTTTCTCCCCTTTTTTCTAGTAGCTGAACGCGTCGACGATCTTCCCCTGCGCGTCAAGAAGCTTCACGACCTCGTACCGGGTGCGCCACATCGAATTCGTCCGGCCGAGATACACGCGCCAGGTAGCGCCCATGAAGTCAGCGTCATGCTCATGAGCCGCGACGCAGCCGT
>JAJXUQ010000019.1 GCA_021782685.1 bacterium | reverse complement strand
CCTTCCGGAGTCACGATCGACGTCAAGATGGTCTGAAGATCGTCGTAAGATTTTCCACGCGGCCGCCCCCTTTCGGGGGCGGCCGCGTTTTCCTTGCATCTTTTCGCGCTTTCAGGTAGAGTACCCCTGACGCTATGAACGGCTCCGGCCGGTCCTATGGCAACTCGCGCGACGCGATTTGCTGTTCGCGCGTTTTGCTTTAAAAAACAATGAAATTCATCCTCGCAACGAAAGAAGGCATGACCCGAATCTTCGGGGAGGATGGGCGCGCGCGCGCGGGAACCATCCTGAATGCCGGCGCTATGACGGTTACGCAAATGAAGCGTACCAGCGGCAAAGACGGCTACGACGCGCTCCAGGTCGGCGCGGGTATCCGCAAGGCAAAGAATGTCAGCAAGGCGGTTCTCGGGCATACCAAGGGGAAGGGGTACGCGACTATCCGCGAATTCCGTACCGATGCGGCCGCCGAGCCCGGCAGCACGATCGACGTATCGGTTTTCGCGGTCGGTGACACGGTGCGCGTATCCGGTCTCACGAAAGGCAAAGGCTTTGCGAGCGTGATAAAACGCCACGGTTTCCATGGCGGTCCGCGCACGCACGGCCAGAAACACTCGGAGCATGCTCCGGGTTCCATCGGCGGCTCGGGCGGCCGTGCCGGCGGCCGCGTTGCCAAAGGCATGCGCATGGCAGGCCGCATGGGCCGCGATCGCGTTACCGTCGAGAATCTCAAAGTGCTTGCTGTTGATGCGGCGGCGGGCGAGATCATTGTCTCGGGCGCAGTGCCGGGCAGCCGCGGTACGCTACTCGAAGTAGTCTCTGCATAATTCACTTACCATGGCTACCGTAAAAGAAACGACGAAGAAAAAGGCAACCGTACGCGCGTCCGCAGCGGGTGCGGAGAAAGCCGCACCCGCTCACCTGGAGGCATCCGTTTTCTCTATGGACGGATCGAAAATTGGCACCATCGCGCTCCCGAACGAGCTTTTCGGTGCGCCGTGGAGGAGCGATCTCGTGCACCAGGTAACGACCGCTATGCAGGCAAATGCGCGCCAAAATCGCGCTCACACCAAAGATCGTTCCGAGGTGTCGGGCGGTGGCAAGAAGCCGTGGAAACAGAAAGGCACCGGCCAGGCACGCCACAGCTCAAGCCGCTCACCGATTTGGCGCCATGGCGGCGTCACCTTCGGCCCGCGCAAAGAGCGCGACTATAGCGAGAAGATTAACCGCAAGATGAGGAACGGCGCGCTCGTCTCCGTGCTCTCAAGGAAAGCGAAAGACGGCGAGATAATCCTCGTCGACAAGCTTTCCTTCGCCGCGCCGAAAACCGCAGCGGCGAAGACCGTCCTCGGCGCGCTCGCCAAAGGTTCCGCCGCCGCCGCGCTCGCCGCGAAAAAGAAGAATGCCGCGCTTTTCGCCCTTTCCGCATATGACGCGAGCGCGATAAAGAGCTTCCGGAACATCGGTTCGGTGATGACGGAAGAGGTGCGCTCGCTCAATCCGGTCGACGTCATGACGCATAAATACCTCGTCATCGAGAAGCCGGAAGCGGCATTCGCCGCGCTCCTCGCGCGCATCAAGACTAGCTAGATCACCATGGCAATCTTTAACGACACTACCAAGAAGGAGAAGAAGACCGCGCATCCGCACCGTGCGCACGCGAAAAAGCTCGTTCCCGGCCGCGCACACGAGATCATCCGCGCGCCGTGGTTCTCCGAAAAAGCTCTCATCGCGACCGAGAAGGGCATGTACGCCTTTTCGGTGCCCGCCAGCGCGACGAAAGCGGATATAGCCGGCGCCATCAAGGAGATCTATAAGGTCGAGCCTCGGAAGATCCACATCGCGAATCTTCCGGGCAAGCGCAAGGCCATGCGTACGCGCCGCGGTTTCGGCACCCGCGCCGCGCGTCGGAAGGCATACGTCTACCTTGCCGCCGGCGACAGCATCCAGTTCGCCTAGCCAGCCGCACGTTAACCATTTTCGTATGAAATCCTATCGTCCAACCACCAAGAGCCGCCGCTTCATGACTACGCTGCCGTATCGGGAGCTTCTCTCGGGCGACGCGCCGCACAAGCCTCTGATGAAGAATAAGAAGCGCCAAGGCGGCCGAAACGCTTTCGGGCGCATCACGACGCGCCATCAGGGCGGCGGGCATAAGCGCCGTTTGCGCGACGTGGATTTCTCCTATGATAAGAAGGACATTCCGGCAAGGATCGAGACCGTCGAATACGATCCTTTCCGTTCCGCGTTCATCGGGCTCGCGCTCTACCGTGACGGCGAGCGGCGCTATGTCATCCTCCCCAAGGGAGTCGCGGTCGATGATTCTTTCATCGTCTCGGAGAACGCGCCGCTTATCCCGGGCAACCGCCTCCCTCTCAGCAAGATCCCCGTCGGTACGCTCGTCTACAATATCGAGCTTTTCCCGGGCGCGGGAGCAGCGCTCGTCCGGTCGGCGGGCAGCGCCGCTCAAGTGGTCGCGCATGACGCCGGCTATGCGCAGCTGAAGCTCCCTTCGAGCGAGGTGCGCAAAGTCTCTGATCTTGCGTGGGCAAGCATCGGCGCGGTCGGCAACGAAGAGTACAATCTTGTCGTTATCGGCAAGGCCGGCAGGAGCCGCTGGATGGGCGTCCGTCCGACCGTCCGCGGCACCGTAATGAACCCGGTCGATCATCCGCACGGCGGCGGCGAGGGCAAGCAGGGGCGCGGCTTGAAGCGCGCAAAGACGAAGTGGGGCAAGCCTTCCGGCAAGGGCCAAAAGACCCGCACGCCGAAGAAATACTCGAACGTGTTCATCGTTTCCCGCCGCAAGGTCGGCAAGAAGCGCAGGGGCTAGCGGTATTCCGGTTTGAGAATATCTTTCACCGTAGAGAGCGGTATAGAGAGCGTCTGAGGTCCCGCGGCATACGGACCGACCTGGTACGGAGGGAAAAGGAGGGTGAGCATGGAATTATCGACGAAGAAATTCGCGAAGTTTTTGTCTTCGGGCGTCGTGCCGCTCCTGATGAACGCCGTGTCGGCGTATCCTCCGCCGATAATGCCCGGGAGTCTTGCGCGGCTTATCGAAGAAAGCGTATCGAGGTAGGGCGCCTGCGGTGCGAAAATGTCCGCGAGTAAGAGGAGCGCGCCGGTCTTCGTGTCGAAGGTGAAGGTATGGAAGAAGATGTTTTCGTGCGCTCCGAGCGTGTCTTCGTACACCGTAAAGATATACGAGACCGTACGGGGCGAAGAGGAGATGAGGTAATTTATCTGGAGCGCCTCTCTACGGCCCTGGACTTCCGCCGCGGGGGTACTGCTTGCCGGATTGCCGCCGGCCTTGAATTCTTCAATGGTGCTTCCGATGAAGCCTCGCATGAGCGCGATGGCAGCGGCGTTCTGGGAAGCGCCTACGCTCGCAAGGAGCGGAGTCGTCGTCGGGTAGTTCGCCGCTATGTCGTAGTACGGGCCGTGTTCGGTGTAACCGAGGGCGGGAAGGCCTGCTCCCGAGGCTCCTACGGTATCGGGAGCCCCTGCAGGAGCTCGCGCAGGGGCGGGCCGGAAAGCCGCATACAGCACGCTTCCCGCAAGGATGCCGCCGCACACGATCACGATCCCGACGAGGGCTCTTTTTTTCATAGGTGCCGATAGTGTAGCAAAGTCCGCGCCTGTTTGACGATTTGTCGCCATTCCTGTATCTTTTATCTACTCGCGCTTGCGCGGGCTTTTCATTACTTACATGGCACGCTCACTCAAGAAAGGGCCCTTCGTGGACGCTAAGCTCCTGAAGAAGGTCATCGGCATGAAACCGGCATCGGCCGGGGTTGTGAAGACGTGGGCTCGCCGGAGCCAGATAAGCCCCGAGATGATCGGATTCACGTTCGGCGTGCATAACGGTAAGCAGCACGTCGAGGTCCTCGTTTCCGAGGATATGGTGGGGCACCGCCTCGGCGAATTCTCGCCGACCAAGAAGTTCGTCCGCCACGGCGGCAAGATGCAGAAAGAGCTCGAGCAGAAGAAGCAGCAGGCGGAGATCGCCGCCGCGAAGGCGGCGAAGGAAGCCCCGGCGAAAGCTAAGAAATAACCTATGGCACACGCGATACTCGAAAGCCATAACCAGTCGCCGCGCAAGGTTCGCCTCGTCGCGGATCTCGTGAAGGGCAAGCCGGTCTCCGCAGCGCTCGCGGCGCTCCAGTTCCTGCCGCGCCGCGCCGCGGACCCCGTGGCGAAGCTCATCAAGAGCGCGGCGGCGAATGCGCGGGTGCAGGGCAAGAATCCCGAAGACCTGACGGTGCAGTCGATAACCGTCGAGAACGCCGGAATGCTGAAGCGTTACATGCCTCGCGCCTTCGGCCGCGCTTCGCTTCTCCGGCATCGGAAAAGCCGCGTGAAAGTAACGCTTGCGTAACCTCTCCTATGACTCACACCGTACATCCCTATGCGCACCGGCTCGGCGTCATCCGAGACTGGAAAAGCCGTTGGTTCGCGCGCGAGAAGAAGAGCTACCGCGAGAACATCAAGGTGGACGAAACTATCCGCCGTTTCCTCGCGAAGCGGCTGCGCGGCACGTACACGAGCGGCATCGAGATCGAGCGTTCTGAAAACGAACTGCGCGTCATCCTTTCGACTGCGCGCCCCGGCCTTGTCATAGGCCGTTCGGGCGAGAATGCGGCCAAGCTGCGTAAGGAACTTTCCGAGACGATCCATCGTGCCGCTCCCGAGGACCGTCGCACGCTCAAATTCGATATCATCGAAGTGCGCCAGCCGGAGACGGACGCCGCCGTTGTCGCCTATATGGTCGCGGAGGGGCTTGAAAAGAGGATGCCGTTCCGGCGCGTACTGAAGCAGACGGTCGAGAAGGTCATCGCGGCGCGCGAAGTCGAAGGCGTGCGCATCACGGTCTCGGGGCGGCTCGGCGGGGCGGAAATGAGCCGCAAGGAGGAGATCAAGAAGGGCCGCATCCCGCTCCAGACGTTCCGGGCGGACATAGATTTCGCGCATGAGAAAGCGCATCTCCCGTACGGCGTTATCGGGATCAAAGTCTGGATCTATCGCGGCAACGTGTACCAGGACAAGAGGGCGCCGGTGCGCCTGCCCGCAAGCGAGCCGGTCCGCGGCTGATATCCGTTTATATATTTTCGTATGTTGTTTCCTAAAAAAGTAAAGCATCGCAAGTGGCAGACGCAGCGCAAGAGCGAGAAACGTCTCATGCGCCCGGACACCCGTGGCACGACGGTCGTTTTCGGTTCGCTCGCTCTCAAGGCGCTCTCGCACGCGCGCATGACGAGCAACCAGATCGAGGCAGCGCGCAAGGTGCTCACCCGCGCGACGGCGAAAACGGGCAAGCTCTGGATCCGCATCTTCCCGGACAGGCCGGTAACCGCAAAACCCGCCGAAGTGGGCATGGGGAGCGGCAAGGGCGACCCGAAGCACTACGTCTTCGAGGTTCGGCCCGGCCGCGTGCTCTTCGAGATCGACGGCGTGTCCGAGAGCGTCGCCCGCGCGCATCTGCGGCAGGCGGGCATGAAGCTGCCGGTCAAGACTTCGATCGTCAGCCGCTCGTAAGCTTGCTTTTCCGATATTCTTATGGCAAAAAAGAACACAATGACGACCGTAACGGATCAGGAGCTCGCGAAGCTCCTTGTGGAAGCGCGCGTGCAGCTGCACGCCGAGCGTTTTGCGGCTGCCGGCGCGCGGCCGAAGGACCCGAACTCGCCGAAGAAGCTTCGCGCAACGATAGCGCGCGCCCTTACCGAGCAGCGCGCGCGTATGCTCCGCGGCACCAACTAGTATGGAACAGCATCCTCCTCGCTCCCGTGCATTCGTCGGCGTCGTCGTGAAGACGGCGATGAAAGACACCGCGACGGTCCGCGTCGACCGCTTCGTGAAGAACGCAAAGTACAAGAAGTATCTCGTACGCTCAAAGAAGTACCTTGCGCACGATCCGGGCAATACGGCGCAGGTCGGCGATACGGTCACCATCGCGGCGACGCGCCCGCTTTCCAAGCGGAAGCGCTTTACGCTTGTCCTCGCGAAGGGCACGGCTGCCGCCGAAAAGGAATCCGCCGCTAAGGAAATCTAGTATGTTGCAGCCTCGGTCCATCGTTACCATTGCAGACAATTCCGGCGGGAAGGTCGCGCGGATATTCAAGGTCCTCGGCGGGAGCCATCGCCGCTATGCGCGCATCGGCGATGTCGTCGTCGTCTCCATCCAGACCGCCGAGCCGCGCAAGGCGGTGAAAAAGAAAGACGTGTGCCGCGCCGTCATCGTACGGCAGACCAAGCCCTTCGCTCGGAAAGACGGATCGTTCGTCCGTTTTGACGAGAACGCGGTCGTACTCATCGAGAAGCAGGGGAAAGAGATGGGCCCGAAGGGAAACCGCATTTTCGGTCCTGTCCCCCGCGAGCTTTCCGAACGGGGCTGGCACGCTATCGTGTCGCTTGCGCCCGATGTCGTGTAACTTTCCTGGTATGCATGTAAAAAAAGGAGACAAGGTGAAGGTTATTTCCGGCAAGAGCAAAGGCGCGGTCGGCGTCATCCTGCGCGCCCTGCCCCGGGAAGATAAGGTCGTCGTCGAAGGCGTCGCCATCGCGAAGCGCCATCGCAAAGGCCGTTCCGGAGAGGTCGGCCGTATCGTTGAGCGGCCGCAGCCGATCCACGTATCGAACGTCGCGCGCGCCGAAGATTGAAAACTCCTATGTCCATAACAAAACAAAAACAACAGACTGCCTATCTCGCGCTTGCGGAGACGTTTGGTTACACGAGTCCGATGCAGGGCCCGCGTATCAGCAAGGTCGTCGTCTCTTCGGGCGTGGGCAAGAAGCGCGACAAGAAGCAGATCGAACTCATCGAAGATCGTCTCGCGAAGATTACCGGACAGAAGCCTTCTCTGCGCCCCGCGCGCCTCTCCATAGCTTCTTTCAAGGTGCGCGAGGGCGATACGGTCGGCCTCCAGGTAACGCTCCGCGGTTCTCGGATGTATGACTTCCTCGATAAGCTCGTCCATATCGCGCTGCCGCGTACGCGCGATTTCCGCGGCCTCTCCGCCGGCGCGATCGATGATATGGGCAACCTCACCATCGGCATAAAAGAGCACACGATTTTCCCCGAGACGGGAGATGAAGACCTCAAGGATGTCTTCGGTTTCGCCATCACCATAGTCACTACCGTTTCGACGAAGGCGGAGGCCGAAGCGTTCTTCCGCCATATCGGCCTCCCGCTTATCGTTGACTCGGGCGTAAAACGCTGATATTCTGGAACTACGCTCTTCGGAGCTTTATTTTTTATGGCAAAGAAATCCCAGCTGGCGCGTTACGCCAAGAAGGAGAAACTCGTAAAAAAGTACGCAGCGAAGCGTGCGGCGCTCAAGGCTGCCGGAGATTTCGATGCTCTGCAGAAGCTCCCGAGGAACTCCTCGCCGGTGCGGCTTAAGAACCGCTGCGCAATCTCGGGGCGTTCGCGCGGCTATATGCGCATATTCGGCCTTTCGCGCATCCAGTTCCGGGAACTGGCGCGCGAAGGGAAAATCCCGGGCGTAAAGAAAGCATCATGGTAAGCGACCGCATCGGTGACTTCATCATCCGCCTCCAGAATGCCGCACGCATCGGCAAGCGCGAGGTCGTCGTGCCGTACTCGGCGTATCTTTTCGCTATCGCAAAAAAGCTCAAGGAGCTCGGGTTCCTCGCCGCTGTCGAAGCGAAGACGAACGAAGACAGCGACGCGAAGAAGACGCTTATCGCGGCGCTCGCGTACGATGAACGCGGGCTCTCAAGGTTGCGCGGCGTGAAGCGCATCAGCAAGCCCGGACGCCGGCTCTACGCGCCGTACACGGCGCTCCATCGGGTAAAGGGCGGTACGGGTTCCCGCATCATCTCGTCCCCGATCGGCATCGTCTCGGACAGCGAGGCGCGCAAGAATCACGTCGGGGGCGAGAACCTTTTTGAAATTTGGTAATTATGAGCCGTCTCGCAAAAAAGCCGATAACCGTAGGGAAGACCATCGTGAGCGTGGAGGGACCGACGCTTTCCGTGAAAGGCACGAAAGGGGTGCTCACGAAGCGCATACATCCCTCTATCGCCGTGACGGTTAACGAAAACGGTGTCACTATCGCGCCAAAGGACCGTTCGCGGCTCGCCAAGGCGCTTACCGGAACTTTCGCATCGCATGTGAAGAACATGGTGGCGGGCGTCGAAACGCCCTACGTGAAAAAGCTTATCCTTGAAGGCGTCGGCTACCGTGTCGAGGTCAAAGGGAAGGAGGTCGTCCTCACTGTCGGCTTTTCGCACCAGGTCATGCTCGCGATACCGGAAGATATTTCGGTAACCGTCGAGAAGAACCTCATCAAAGTGGAAGGAATCAATAAAGAGTCAGTCGGACAGTTTGCGGCGAATATCCGGCGCACAAAGCCGCCAGAGCCGTATCTCGGCAAGGGCATTCGCTACGAAGGAGAGATTATCCGCCGCAAGCAGGGCAAGAAAGCCGCGTAACCTACGCATTTCATCATATGAACCACGCACCAAAGACAAAGAACGAATTGCGCAAGCGGCGCCATGCGCGGGTGCGCGCCCGCATCAAGGGGACGGCAGAGCGCCCGCGTCTCGCGGTCTACAGGAGCAACCGCTTCATTTCGGTGCAGCTTATTGACGATACGGCAGGCAAGACGCTCGCTGCCCTGCACGGACGCGAGTTCAAGGGGTCGCAATCCATGCAGGCCAAAGCGGTCGGCGAGGCGATCGCGAAGGCGGCAAAGGTTGCCGGGATCACCTCGATCGTTTTCGATCGGGGAGGATATCGCTATG
>JAJXUQ010000018.1 GCA_021782685.1 bacterium | reverse complement strand
TATGCGGTCCTCGGCGATGAAAAGAAGCGGCGCGAATATGACGCGTACGGCCAGGCATTCCCGGGCGGCGGCCCTTCGAGCGGCGCACAAGGAAACCCGTTCGGCGGATTCGACTTCTCTCAATTCCAGCAGGGCTTCGGACAAGGCGGCGTGGAGTTTGACATCGGAGACCTGTTCGGGGATATCTTCGGACGGAGCAACGGGCCCTCACGCACGCCGCGCGGCCGTGATATCTCGATCGATCTCGAAATCCCTTTTAAGGATGCCGTATTCGGGACGACGCGCACGGTCCTCATCACAAAGGTCTCGACATGCGATCTCTGCCGCGGTACCGGCGCAAAGCCGGGTACCGAGCTTGAAACCTGCGCGACCTGCGCCGGACGCGGGCGCATCCACGAGACGCGCAATTCGATCCTCGGACAGTTCACCAACGTGCGCGTCTGTACAGCCTGCGACGGCAGCGGCAAGACGCCGAAAGAAAAGTGCCCCGCGTGCAAAGGTCACGGCGTCAAGCGCAAAGAAGAAGAGATCCGGGTCGCCATACCGGCCGGCATCGATAACGGCGAGATGATACGCCTGCCGCAGCAGGGCGAAGCGCTCAAAGCGGGCGTCGCGGGCGATCTGTATGTAAAAGTGCATGTTAAACCCCACGCGACGTTCCGCCGCGACGGCTTGAATCTCATCATGGACCTGCCAGTGAAGCTGACCGATGCGTTGCTTGGTACGACCGTCCCCGTCGAATCCTTGGAAGGGAAGACGCTTGAAGTGAAGGTCCCGCCGATGAAGCGCGCGGAAGAGCTCTTGCGTGTGCGCGGCAAGGGTATTCCGGAGGGCAACGGCCGTGGCGATCTTATTATCCGCCTCGAAGTCGCGCTCCCGCAGAAGCTCTCCGGCAAAGCGAAAAAGACGGTCGAAGACCTAAGAAACGAAGGCTTGTAAATTCCGCTGTTGACTGTTGACGGATGCGGCTTCTTTCTGCCGGCTGTTCGTTGTAAGCTGTAGGCCATGAATGCCACCATCAGCAGCTTCGCGCAGGCGAATACCCTCGCAACGCACACCGCGCTCTCCGCGTGGGCGGCAACGAGCAATTTCCTGATCGTCATCGTCCTGCTCGGCGTCCTATTCCTCTTCGCGCGCTATGCCGGACGCGGTCCCTTCGTCGCGCTCCTTCTCGCGTTCTACGCGGCCTACGCGCTGTACAGCGCCTTCCCGTACGCATCGCTGCTCCCTACGGCGCCGCCCGTAACCGCGCTTTTCGCGCACGTCGGCCTCTACGCAGGTCTTGTGGGCGTCTTCTACATTATCCTGCGGCGTGTCGTGGTCTCCGATTTCCTCTCCATCGGATCTTTCGGGCTCGTTGCGCTCTCGTTTCTCGGGGCGGCGTTCCTCCTCGCGCTCGCGTACCACGTCTTTCCCGTTGCCACGACGTATCACTTCACCTCTGCGGTAAGTACGCTCTTCGCTCCGAACAGCTATTTCTTCTGGTGGTTCGCGGCACCCGCCATCGGGCTCTTTTTCCTCGCTCGCTGACCCTATGACGTTTGAAAATCCTGAAGAAGAGCGTCCCGTATCGCTGCGGGAAGGGTTTCAAGGCATATGGCGCCATGCGCGCACTTATCGTGCGACCATCATCCTGCTCGGCGTTCTCGGCCTCGTCTCGGCATTCGCGAACGGCTTCGTGCCGTATATCACCGGCCGTTTCTTCGACGCGCTCATCGCTCTCTCCCGCGGCGAAACAGCGCACGCGGCGGCCTTGCCGTACTGGGGACTCCTCCTTGCCGCGTGGGTGGTAGTCCGTATCGTAAACGATGCGGTTGACTGGTGGTCTGACCGCAAACGGCGGTGGCTGGATACGAATCTCCAGCTTGGCATCCAGGCCGAAGGATTCGTCCACCTCATACGCCTGCCGCTATCGTTCCATACGAACGAACATGTCCAATCGGTCCTATCGCGTATCAGCAGCGCCTCGTGGCGCATCGCGAGCATCATGCGAACCTTCGCCGATATCGCGCCCCAGCTCCTCTCCATCCTCATCGGCATCACGCTTGCATACTCTATCAGCGTCCCCCTCGCGAACGTTCTCGTCCTCGGCGTCTTCGCGTACGTCCTCGCCCTCGCGATCCTGCTGCGAGGCACCGCGAAGACCGACAGTCTCGCGCATCGCGCATGGAACGATCGTTGGGATGACGCAGCGGCGGCCACCGAGCAGGTTGCTGCCGTGAAGCAAGCATCCGCCGATGAGTACGAGGCCGCGCGCATACGCAAGACGCTCCGCGGTGACGTCGCTACGCTGTGGTACCGGAACGAACTCACGTGGAATCGCGTGAATTTCTGGCAACGCGTGACGGTCTTTCTCACCCAGGTCGGAATTTTCGCCCTGTCCGTTCAGTATGTAGCGGCAGGAACCCTTACGGTCGGCGATCTTGTTGCATTGAACGGTTACGCTCTTATGTTCTTCGGCCCGCTCGTATCGCTCGGCTATAGCTGGCAGGTCACGCAGAACGGCATCACCTCTGCCGGCATCCTGGAGCGCGTCTTCAAGCAAGAAGAGGAACGGTATCGTCCGAGCGGAGCGCGTACGAGTGGCGATACGCCGGGGCTTGTGCAATTTGAAGACGTCACCTTCAGATACGCCGACGGCGGGCAACCGGTGCTTTCGCATCTCTCTTTCACGACATACCCCGGACAATCCATTGCCTTCGTCGGCGAGTCGGGTGTGGGGAAGTCCACGGCGGTATCGCTCATCTCCGGCTATTACTTTCCTAGTGGCGGCCGCGTGCGTATCGACGGCGTCGATACGCGGGATTGGGACCTTCTTGCCCTGCGTTCGTGCATCGCGGTCGTCCCGCAGGAAATCGCGCTTTTCAATGACACCGTCCGCGCTAACATACGGTATGGTGCGTTCGACGCGAGCGACGAGGCCGTAGAGCAAGCGGCCCGTGATGCCCATATCCACGACTTCATCAAGAAGCAGGCCGATGGCTACGATACGCTCGTCGGCGAGCGGGGCATCAAGCTCTCGGTAGGGCAGAAGCAGCGGATCGCCATCGCCCGCGCGATACTCCGCAACCCGCGCATCCTCATACTCGACGAACCGACTTCGGCGCTCGACGCCGAGACCGAACGCTACGTCGCCAAGTCGTTCGAAGAACTGATGCGCGGCCGGACGACTTTCATTATCGCGCACCGTCTCTCGACGGTACGCAAGGCCGACAAGATTCTCGTCATCAAAGATGGATCGATAGCGGAACAAGGCACGCATACGGAATTGCTCGAACGCGTCGGCGGCATATATCGTCGTCTCTACGACCTGCACGTCGGGCTCTACGAATGATATAGTTTCCGCATGACGCTTGCCGAAGAACTGAAATCCCGCGGGCTTGTCGAACACGTCTCCGCGCCCGTTGAGAAAATCCTTGAGCATCCGCGGACGGCATATCTCGGCATTGATCCGACCGCCGACTCGATCCAGGTCGGGAACCTCGCCGTCGTGCTCTTCATGAAGCGGCTCGGCGACGCGGGGCACAAGCTCGTCTTTCTCGTCGGTGGCGGTACGGGTCAGATCGGCGATCCGAATGAAAAAGGGGAACGTGCAATGCTCGACGGAAAGACAGTTGCAGCGAACACTCGCGCGATCAAGGCACAGCTAAAGAGGATTCTCGGTACCGGCTCGTTTAGGATGGTCGATAATGCCGACTGGCTCGCAGGAGTGAAGCTGCTGCCGTTTCTCCGAGATATCGGCAAACATTTCACCGTGAACGATCTCGTGAAGCGTGAGATCATAAAGAAACGCCTCGAAACGCCGGATGAGAGCATTTCGTATGCCGAATTCACCTATGCGCTTCTCCAGGGCTTCGATTACCTGACGCTTCATCAGAAATACGGCGTCGATCTTCAGGTCGGCGGTTCCGACCAGTGGACAAATATGCTCTCCGGCGTCGAGCTTATCCGTAAACGCCTCGGTCACGAGGTTTATACGCTCGGCATGCCGCTTATCACCGATTCTTCCGGAAAGAAGTTCGGCAAGAGCGAAGGAAACGCCGTCTGGCTTGACGCGAAGAAGACATCTCCTTTCAAGTTCTACCAATTTTGGATCAATCTTCCCGATACGGACATCGAAAATTATCTCAAGGTCTACACCTTCCTCCCCCTTGCCGAGATCGACGCCCTGATGGAGCTCCATCATCGCAACCCGGGAGAGCGCCAGGCGCAAGAGACGCTCGCACGGCTCGTGACCGAGATCGTGCACGGCCCCGCGGCAGCGGCGCAGGCGGCTGCGGCAACAGACGCGCTCTTCGGCGCGACGCCGTTCCGCGAGCTCTCGCGCGAAGCGCTTGCCGTCGCGCTCGCCGAGGCGCCATCGGCATCGTTTTCGAAAAAAGAGCTTGCGGGTGGTTATCCGTTCGCCGAAGCTCTCGTCGCCGGCGGCCTGGCGTCGAGCAAAAGCGATGCGCGGCGCCTTATCGAGGGGAAGGGCATCGCGCTCTCCGGCATGATCGTGGAGAACTCCGATCAGAAGCTCTATCCGGGCGACTTCACGGGCGGCTATGCTCTCGTCCGCCGCGGCAAACAGGGCGTCCTCATCCTCGTTTTGAAATAAGGCCGGCGTCGGCTATACTTACCGCAGCGCGTCGGTGGTAGAGTGGTCAATTACAACAGGCTGTAAACCTGTCGGCTTCGGCCTACGAAGGTTCGAATCCTTCCCGGCGCACAACTTGTTAGCAATCGTTTAATGTTGTATAAAGAATCCCGGTTGTATAACGACTTAAAGGAGGCCTACCGTGTCGTCTCTTAAATTCGAGGCAGGGTTACGTTGTTTGTTAGGAAGTCCGGATGAACACGTGACCCTTGAAATTCAGAAAGATTCTGATGGCAACCTTGTTCTTGCGATTCAAGAGAGAACATTCATGGGGAATATGCGGTCTCAAGGCGTGCGAGTCGAGAGTGGAAACGGTGACTCTCAACAAATTGAGACGTATAAGCTCATCGAGAGTCTTGCCGCGCACATTCGAGCAATGCATGAAAAGTATCCCCAACATCCAGCATACATCGTGACAAGAAAGGAAAATAGTTGACCAAACCGACGGATCAATATCCCGTCGGTTCTTCTTATTTTATTATATCTTTATTCCCCTGTACGCCGCTATGAAAGATGCGCCCGGAGCAGGAAGCCGCGGATGGTTTTAGTCGTGAAATAAAGCGAGGCCAACGAGAGGAGCGAAATGATTTCCGTAAAGAGATATGAAGGATCGGTAATCCCTACGCCGGCACGCCAGTTGCCGATAGCGCTTCCCGCAAAGACGAGCGTACCGAGAATCGCTATAACTTCGTTTGTCCAATGGATCCAGCGCTGTTCCGGATTCGTGATACCGGCCGCCACTGCAAGGACCACGGCTACCGCAATGGCATCCGCCGCGGAGAGCGGAAGACGCGCCCCGGTCGTCGCGGCGACAATAAGCAGCACGGCCGCGCTTACAAACAACATGCGAACGGTGTCGCCGTAATAGTGGGGAGCGCTTTTGCGATAAGGGATACCGTCGTCTTCAGGTGGCATAAAACAATTATACCATTGTGCAACGCCGTAATTGCGTAGTATGATCTTGCCTGTTGCCATAGCGGAAAACGGCTTGTCTTGAGCCGTTTTCCGCTATGGCAAACTGAAATGATTTCAGAGCCCGCTAGCAAAACCGCATACTGGAGACATACCGATGAATGATTCGATGTTTGGGGTTGGAGATAGCCGGACCGACCTTGGTGGGTCTGGATATATGACAGAAAAACATATCCATAGTCATAGTATCGATTGCGATGCCCCTCCTTTCGTTCCTGACGGGTGGTTCGGATATAGGAAACACAGAAGAGACGGGTTGTTTGTCTGGGATCCGACGAAAGTCACGCTCTGGCTCTCGAGAGATCAGAGGGATTACGGACTGGCAGCCGGCGAGGCTATTTGTAGCGAACTCGTAGGTAAGCCTGTCTTGAACGCCAACGTTCTTGACTACCTCCTCGCCAACCAGCATCTCATCCCGGAAGAATTGGGATGTGCGTATATTCTTTTCTGGGGAACGGAGTACCATGACTTGTTCGGAAAACCCTGTATCCGCTACCTCTATAAGAGCGGTGCTCGCTGGTATTGGAGCAGTGAATGGATTGATGACGAGCTCAATAATCATCGCCAAGCGATTCTGCGCATATAAACGCTAGAGCTTCAGTATTTGTTCTTTGATCCTTAAGGACACTGTTGTCCTTCTGTCCCGCGTCTTTCAAGGACGTGGGACTTTCTGTTTGAACCGACGAAGTGTTTTTATGGTACTATCGTGCCATGAGTGCTGCAAAGCCTGTTCTCGTTTCCGGCGTGAAGCCGACCGGAGACCTCCATATCGGCAATTATTTCGGGGCGATGCGCCAGCTCGTCGAGCTCTCGAAAACGGGGAGGTACCGGCCGCTTATCTTCGTCGCCGATTATCACGCGCTTAATTTCGTACAGGATGCGCAAGAGATGCGCCGCCGCACGAAAGAGCTCGTCGTAGCGTACCTCGCCATCGGCCTCGACCCGAAAGAAGTGGTGCTTTTCAAACAGTCGGACGTGCCTACTCATACCGAACTCTGCTGGATCTTCGATACGCTCACCACGATGCCGTACCTCGAGCGCGCGCATGCCTTCAAGGATGCCGAGGCGAAGAACAAGGAGATCAGCGTCGGTACGTTCAATTATCCGATGCTCATGGCGGCCGACATCCTTCTCTACGACGCTGCAGTCGTACCGGTAGGGCAGGACCAGAAGCAGCATATCGAGTATGCGCGCGACACCGCCGAGAAGTTCAATCGCATCTATAAGGAAGAGGTGTTCGCGCTCCCCGAGCCGTATATCATGCCGGACGTCGCCGTCGTCCCCGGTACCGACGGACGGAAGATGAGCAAGAGTTACGGGAACGTCATACCGCTTTTCGCCTCATACGACGAGCTCGTGAAGCGCGTGATGAGCATCGTCACCGACTCCTCGGGCGCGCGGCCGGAAAACGTGTACGCGCTCCACAAGCTCGTGAGAAGCGAGAACGAGCTCGAAAAGCTCTATCGCGAGCATCAGGGGAACTACAAGGCGCTCAAAGAGCTGCTCATCGAAGACCTCGAGCGCTTCCTCGCGCCGCTCCGGGCAAGATATGAAGAGCTGCAGGATGATCCGGGCATCGTCGAAGAGATACTCATGGAGGGGAAGCGCGAAGCGCGCGCGCTAAGCGAGGCGAAAATGGGTACGGTACGACGCGTTATCGGCGTCACGGGAGCGCCTTGACTTTTATACAAAATCTGCTAGGCTATTTCCGGACCCAGATTCTGGGAACTTGAACAAACCATCCTCAAGGAGATAGAAGTGTTCACAAAAGAGAAGTTTTACGCCGATTCCATGGCGTTTTTCAATCTGCAGGGCATGTCACCCGTCTTCGACCAGTCGGAGCGGCCGCGGCTTATGCTCGCACATCTCACCAGCGTGCCGCCGACCTCGCACTTCCATGACTTCGATGCGGCTTTTGCCGCACATTGCGCGTTCAGGAAGGACGCATTGTCCAACCCGAACGTGCACATGGTGTGCAAGAAAAGCGACCTCAGGAAGACCGGCATGGGGATTATCTTCGGCATGCAGCACGCGCCGAACGCCCTGACGCTCTCGCGCGTGCGGAAACTGTCCAATGCAGGCGTCCGCATATTGTCCCTCGTCTACAGCGGCACGAACGAATACGGAAGCGGCTCCGATAGCGAAGGAGGGCTTACGGAATCCGGCAAGCAGCTGATAACGTGGATGGTCGCGTGCGGGATGATCCTGGACCTATCGCATGCGAACCGTCAGACCGCGCTCGAGGCGCTTGATTTCATCTGGTACGAGCAACTGCTCACGTGCCCGATGTTAAGCCACTCCGGGTGCGCGGCGGTGCACGAGAATCCGCGAAATACGACCGACGATATCATCAAAAAAGTAAGCTCGTTGCGCGGATATGTGGGAATACCGGCGATGATCTTCATGACCGGCGGCGCTCTTGAAATGCTCGCGGCGCATGTGAAGCATGTCATAGAAGTGACCGGAAACGAGAACTGCGTCGGCATCGGCTCGGATTGTCCGTCTGTCGATACGCCGGCAGAAAGCATAAAAGACGCGGAAAAGCACCACGCAAAAATGATCGCTTTGCTGGAAGGGAGCATACCGGAAGGCCTCTGTTTCCCCGATCGGCCGAACGAGATCATCGAGCACGGCAGCCGGATGTTCGAGCACTTCGAAAAAGCGCTCGCGCAGCTTCCCGACTGCGTGCTCGGCGAAAACTTCCAGGACTTCCTTTTCCACTCCTTGCCTCGGAACTAGGATCCGACCACCCCGCACAATGTCGCGGGGTGTGCTATTTTATACGGTATCTACCCACGTAGTGTATGAAACGCACGCTCATCGGCGATCTCGGCGCACGCATCGGCGAGACGGTCTCCGTCTCGGGATGGGTGAATGTCCGCCGCGACCAGGGGAAAATGGTCTTTTTTGATTTCCGCGACCGGAGCGGTTCCGTGCAGGGCGTCGTTCTCCCGGGAAGCGGAGCGATGGAAACGGCAAAAGAAGTGCGGAACGAATACGTCGTCCGCGTCGAAGGCGTCGTGAACAAGCGCCCGGAAAAGAACGTGCAGGCCGGAAGGAAAAACGGCGACCTCGAACTTGAGATTAAGAAGATCGAAGTGCTGAGCGTCGCGGAGCCGCTGCCGTTTGACGCCGCTGCCGCGCTCAATCTCGATACGATGCTCGACTATCGGCCGCTTACCGTCCGGCGCGAGCGCGAACAGGCCATCTTCACCGTCCAGCGCGAGATCATCGCCGGATTCCGCGAATACCTCGACGGCAACGGCTTCACCGAATTTCAGGCGCCGAAGCTCGTCGGCGACGACGCCGAGGGCGGCGCCGGCGTCTTCAAGGTCGAGTACTTCAA
>JAJXUQ010000017.1 GCA_021782685.1 bacterium | reverse complement strand
CTGCACGGACGCGAGTTCAAGGGGTCGCAATCCATGCAGGCCAAAGCGGTCGGCGAGGCGATCGCGAAGGCGGCAAAGGTTGCCGGGATCACCTCGATCGTTTTCGATCGGGGAGGATATCGCTATGGCGGGCAGGTAAAGACCCTCGCCGACGCGGCGCGCCAGGAAGGGCTCGCTTTTTAGCGCATAATTTACGTATGACTACGACCTTGGAACAAGAGCAAGAGACGGTACAGACGGAGCTGGAAACCGCAGCTTCATCGGCAGAGGCGACGCCGATAGCTTCGGCTGTCGCAAACGCGCACGCCGAACGCAGCCGCGGATCTTTGCGCAGTCGCGCTCCGAGGAGCAGCGCGCGTACGCGCGCACCGCGTGAACGCGGCGAATTCGATCAGGTCACCATAGATGTCCGGCGCGTCGCGCGCGTGATGGCGGGCGGACGCCGTTTCAGCTTCAGTCTCGTCGTCGTCATCGGCGACAGAAAGGGCCGTGTCGGCGTCGGTCTCGGGAAGGGGGCCGATACCGCATTGGCCATAGACAAAGCGACGCGCGACGCGAAGAAGCATCTTCTTACGATTACCCGCACCGCCTCCGGCTCGATCCCGCACCAGGTACGGGCGAAGTACGCGTCTTCCACGGTTGAGATCATCCCCTCATCCGGCCGCGGGCTCGTCGCGGGCTCGGCGATGCGTACCGTGCTCGACCTCGGCGGCGTTACCGACGTCGTGGCGAAGATCCACACGCGTTCCAAGAACAAGCTGACGATCGCCCGCGCGACCATCGCTGCGCTCCGTCTGCTTCGCGCGAACTAATCTCCTTCGTATGCAACTCCACTCACTTGCTCCTCGTACCAAGCACCGCAAGCCCGCACCGGTCGGCCGCGGCGGGAAGCGCGGCAAGACAAGCGGCCACGGCGGGAAAGGGCAGACCGCGCGCGCCGGACACAAGGTCCGTCCGGAAGTACGCGATTTCATAAAAAAGCTCCCGAAGCGCCGCGGCCACGGGGAGAATCGTTCGCGCACGGTTCGGACGAACCGGATCTCCTTCGCCGCCGTGAATATCGCGGCGCTTGAGGCAGCGTATGAGTCTGGCGAGACGGTGTCGCCGGCTTCGCTCCTCTTGAAAGGGCTTGTGCGCCGCTCGAAGGGCCGTGCGCCGGCAGTAAAGATACTCGGTACCGGGAAGCTCACCAAAGCGCTCGTCGTGAAGAATTGCGCGCTCTCAGCGTCAGCTCGCGCCGCGCTTCTCGCCTCGGGCGGTACAAGCAATGCTTAATTCCTTCATCCACAAGCTCAAACTCGCTTTCGGTGACGCCGAGATACGGAACCGCATCCTTTTTCTTGCCGGCGCGCTCGTCATATTCCGCCTCCTCGCTTCGGTACCGATCCCGGGCGTCGACAAGGCGGCGCTCGCATCCTTCTTCGCGAACAATCAGTTCTTCGGTCTTTTGAATATCTTTTCAGGCGGCGGGCTCTCGCAACTCTCGATCGTCATGCTCGGCGTCGGTCCCTATATCACCGCTTCCATCATCATGCAGCTCGGTACCATCATCTTCCCGCAAGTGAAGCAAGCCTACTTCGAGGAAGGCGAGTCCGGACGCGCAAAGTTCATCCAGTGGAGCCGCCTCCTCACCGTCCCGATCGCCGTTCTGCAAGCCGTCGGCTTCCTGTTTCTTCTCGAGAGCCAGGGCGTCATAGCGCACCTGGGCTCCATGGCGCTCGTCGCGAATATCGCGCTCGTCGCAAGCGGCTCGCTGCTCCTTACCTGGATCGGCGAGCTGGTCACCGAATTCGGCATCGGCAACGGCGTCTCGCTCATCATCCTCGCGGGAATCCTTTCGCGCCTTCCTTCGGGTATTTCGGAAACCCTTTTCACCGCTTCGGTGGCGAATATCCCGAGCTATCTCGCCTTTCTCGTCCTCGCGCTCGCGATGATCTACGCGGTCGTCGTCGTTTCCGACGCCGAACGCTCCATACCGATCGCCTACGCGCGCGCCGTGCGCGGCGCGGCGCTCTCGCAAGGTGCCGCGACCTACCTCCCCATCCGTCTCCTACAGGCAGGCGTGATTCCGATCATTTTCGCGCTCTCGCTCCTCCTCTTGCCGCAGATGGCGCTCTCGATGCTTGCCGCCGCGCACGTCTCTTTCGCTTCCGCCGCGGCACTCTGGTACACCGCGTTCCTTTCAGACCCGTGGAAGTACGGCATGGTGTACTTCGTCTTCGTCGTGCTGTTCACGTATTTCTACACCGCGGTTACCTTCGAGCCTCACCGCGTCGCCGACGATCTTCAAAAGACAGGAGCATTCATTCCCGGAGTGCGTCCCGGCCGCGAAACTGAAGGGTATATCGGCAGAGTGGTGAATCGCGTTACTCTCCCGGGCGCCGCTTTCCTCGGCCTTCTTGCCGTCGCGCCTTCCATTATCCAGGGGCTTACCGGCATCACGACGCTCGTGCTGGGAGGTACGGCGCTCCTTATCGCGGTGCAAGTCGCGCTTGACCTTGCACAGAAGATCGAAGCGCAGGTCTCGCTTCGGGAGTACTAAAGGTGCTACAGTGAACGAATGGAAAAAAATACGCTAGTATTTTTTGTCGGAAAGCCCGGTTCCGGCAAAAGCACGCAGGCAAAACTTCTCGCGGGAAAGACCGGCTGGCTCGCCTTCACCTCGGGCGATCTTTTCCGCGCTATCGCGCAGGAGGATACGCCGGTCGGCCGGAAGGTGAAGGAAGAGAATGACGCGGGACTCCTGCAGCCGCACTGGTTTGCGATTTATCTCTATCTGAAATCGCTTTTTTCGATCCCCGAAAATACGGGCGCTATCTTCGACGGGTTCAGCAGGAAGGTGTCGGAAGCGGAGCTCGTCATCGACTCGCTCCGCTGGCTCGGCCGGCCGTTCCTGGTCCTGTATCTCTCCGTGTCCGACGAAGAGGTTCTCCGCCGGCTCGACGAAAGGAAAAAGACTTCCGGTCGCACCGACGACCATGTCGTCGACGAACGCTTGAAGGAATACTACACGCATACCGAGCCGTCGATCAGGACGTTCGCGAACGCGGACGTGCTTATCGAGGTAGACGGCGAGAAAACGCCGGAACAGATTTCCGCCGCCGTCTGCAGTGCGCTCGGCATAGAATGATCGTCCGAGACGCTCGGACGCGAGAGAAGCTCCTCGAAGCGGGGAGACGTCTCGCGCGGGTGCTTGAAGCGCTGCGCGCCGCGGTCGCGCCCGGAGTAACCGCTGAAGAGCTCGATGATCTGGCGGAGAGTCTCATTCGCTCGCGCGGCGACGAGCCGGCTTTCCTCGGCTACACTCCCGAAGGAGCGCACCGGCCGTACCCGGCGACATTGTGCGTATCGATAAACGACGAGGTCGTGCATGGTATCCCGAACGAATCGCGGAAAATGCTGAAAGAGGGCGATATCGTCGGCCTCGATCTCGGGCTTGTTCACGAAGATATCATCGTCGATGCGGCTTGTACGGTTCCGGTCGGGCAGGTGGATGAGCTCTCGAGAAAACTGCTCCGTGCGACCGAGGAAGCGCTCGCCGCGGGCATCGCCGAGGCGCTGCCGGGGAATCGCGTCGGCGACATATCGCATACCATCGGCGCGACGATCGAGCGCGCCGGTTTTTCCATCGTGAAATCGCTCGGCGGGCACGGCGTCGGCGAGCGCGTCCACGAGGAACCGTTCATTCCGAACTACGGCCGCGCCGGCGCGGGCCCGCTGCTCGTCGAGGGGATGGTGCTTGCGCTCGAGCCTATCTCAAGCGCCGGCGCGGCGGCGGTCACCATCGCTCCCGACGGCTATACCTACAGGACGAAGGACGGTTCCCGTTCCGCGCACTTCGAGCACACCATCTTGATTGAAAAGAGCGGAGCGCGTATCATTACGGCATAATCCCGCCTTGGCGATTTTATTTTTTTTATTTTTCGACTTGTCTATGACCCACCCAAAAGAAGAGAAAACGCTCATCATCCTCAAGCCCGATGCGGTGCACCGCGGCCTCATGGGCGAAGTCATCGGCCGCTTCGAGCGCAAGGGGCTCAAGATCGTCGGCATGAAGATGATCCAACTCGAGGATGCGCTCATAGACGCGCACTACGCGCACATCAAGGATAAGCCGTTCTTCGGCGGCATTAAGAACTTCATGAAAACCTCGCCGGTCGTCGTGGTCGCCCTCTCGGGCATCAATGCTGTCGACTCGACGCGGCTCATCGTCGGCCCGACGAAGGGGTACGAGGCCGCTGCCGGCACGATTCGCGGCGACCTCTCTCTCTCGACCCAGTCGAACATCGTACACGCTTCCGACAGCGTCGAGGCCGGCGCGACGGAAGTCGCGCGATTCTTCAAGGAAGACGAGATATTCGCATATAAGCGAAATGATTTCGACTACGTTTCTTCCGAAGAAGTGTTCTAATATCTTGTCCACACCCCCGTTCCGCGGGGACGGTATACTGGGAAGCGGAGCCGTTCTTAAAAACGCAACTTGCGGTATTCTCGGGAGTCTGGAATCCTCGCGTTCTGGCGAATACCCCGGCATTCCGATGAACGTGCAGCAAGGACACCCACCTAACACTATAAAGTTGCATCAGGGAATGGCTCCGTGAAAAACCCCGTCTCGAAGAGACGGGGTTTTTCACGGAGCGCCGTGGTACAGTGCGCGTATGGCATTACGCTTGAGCTTCTACGGCGGCGCAGGGAAGGTTACCGGCTCGAATTTCTTAATCGAAGGCGCAAGGGGGAAAGTGCTCGTCGACTGCGGCATCGAGCAGGGTGCCGACTTCTGCGAAGCATGCGTTTACGGTCCGTTCCCGTACGACGCGGCGGCTATCGACGCGCTCGTCATTACGCATGCGCATCTCGACCATGTCGGCCGCATTCCGAAACTCGTGAAAGACGGTTTCCGCGGGAAGATTTTCATGACGCCGCCTACGAAAGATATCGCTGAACTCATCCTGCGCGATTCCGTCAGCATCCTGGAGAAAGACGCGGAGCGACGCGGCACCATACCGCTCTACGGGGAAGAGGACGTCGCCGCGGCTTTCTCGCTCATCGAGACGCTTGCATACCACACGGAAAAAGAAGTCGCACCGGGCCTTTCCGCGTACTTGCGGAATTCGGGCCACATTCTCGGTTCGGCGAGCGTGCGGATCAAGGACGAGGAGGGCGTCACGCTCGCCCTTACGGGCGACATCGGCAATTCGCCGTCGCCCTTGCTGCCCGACTGGGAGCCGGTACCGGACGCAGACGCGCTCGTGATGGAGAGCGTCTATGGCGACCGGCTCCATCCGCCGCAGAAGGAACGTGCGCCGCTCCTGCGTTCGGTGCTGAAGGAGGCGCTCCTGAAGGGCGGTGCGGTGCTCATCCCGGCTTTCTCTCTCGAGCGTACGCAACTCATGCTCTACGAGCTCTCGAACTTCTTTGCCGCCGGAGAGCTGCCGAACGTGCCGGTCTTTCTCGATTCACCGCTCGCCATCCATGTGACCGAAGCCTATGAGAAATGGGGGCCGACTTATTTCAAGGGCGCGGCCGAAGAAGAGATAAAGAGAGAAAAGAGCCTTTTCGAATTCCCCTTCCTGAACGAAACACTTTCGCGCCGCGAATCGCAGGAGATCGAGAAAATACCGAACCCGAAGATCATTATCGCGGGGGCAGGGATGAGCCACGGCGGCCGTATCGGCCTCTGGGAGGAGAAATACCTGTCCGATCCCTCCACGACCCTCGTCATCGTCGGTTACCAGGCGCCAGGGAGCCCTGGGCGGCGCTTGGCGGAAGGCGCCCGCTCGGTGCGCCTCAATGGGCACGAAGTGCGGAACCGCGCCAAGGTAGAGATACTCGAGGGGTGGTCAGCGCACGCCGATCGCGACGGGCTTCTCCGGTTTGCCGAGGCGGCGCTTTCGGGGAAGCGCACGAAAGCGATCTTCACGGCTGTCGGCGAACCTTCCGCCGAGCGCTTCCTTGCCCAGCGTATCCACGACTACCTCGGCGCTCGCGCCATCGTCCCCGAGCTAGGGACAACCTGGAAAATAACGAAAGACTCAGTGGAAAAGGCCTGAAAAACAAGACCGCCCCTCGAGGGGCGGTCTTGTTTTTCACTTACGCTACCTTCTTCGTGATGCGGGTGAAGATCTCGGGATGTTCGGCGGCGAACTGCGCGAGGACCTTGCGGTCAAGGACGATACCCTGTTTCTTCAGCTTCGCGATAAAGGTGCTGTATGAGGCAAGGCCGTTTTCGCGGATAGCGGCGTTGAGCCGGACGATCCAAAGCTGCCGGAAATCGGTCTTCTTGTCGCGGCGGTGCGCAAAGGCGTATTTGCCCGCGTGCAGGAGCGCCTCGTGCGCGTAGCGCTCCTTCTTCGACCGTACGCCTCGATAGCCCTTTGCCCGCTCGAGAACGTTCTTGCGGCGTTTCTGCGCCATGATGCCTCCTTTGACTCGTGCCATACGGAAATAATTACGGAATCGACTATTTTATTAAGCGCCCGGAAGAAAGCGGCGGCGAACCTTCGCTGTCAAGGTGAGCGAGACCGCGCGGCGCTTGGCGCGGCGCTGCCCGCCGCTCTGCTTTGCGTTGAAATGGTCCTGGCCCTTCGCGCGCGCGACGAGCTTGCCCGTGCGCGTCACGCGAATCCGCTTCGAATATGATTTATTGGTTTTCATGTGGTTGTTTCTGTTCTTTCTCGCGTTTCTGTTGTGCCGCAAGGTCGCGCTCGATGACGCCGGCGAAACCCTTGGGGCTCCTCGCAATCGGCTCGGCGACCTTGTATGCGTAGGGGATGCGCAAGAGGAATTTCTTGAGACGATCCTTGAGAAACTCCTCGCTCATTCCCTTGTAGCGTCCTTTGAGGAAGAGCTCCGCGCGTACCCGATGCCCTTCGGAGAGCCACTGCGCCGCTTTTTTCGCCTTGAGGAGCATATCGTTGTCGCCGGTGCCCACTTTTATCTGGACCTCTTTGGTCTCGGATATCTTCACCTTTGACTTGGCGATTTTCTCCTTCTTGCTACGCTCGTATTCAAATTTACCATAATCCATGATCTTCGCAACGGGCGGGACGGCCGAGGGCGATATCTCGATAAGGTCTTTCGCGGCGGCCTTTGCGGAGGCGAGAGCCGCATCGAGCGAGAGCACCCCGAGGTTTTCGCCTCCGGCACCAATGACGCGCAGCTCCGGTGCGCGTATCTCGTTATTGATGCGAAGTCGGTCGGTGGCCACTGGAAATAATTACATGCAATATACCATGAAAATAGAACGACACGCAACTCTAATTCGAGATTTGGCTCGGATCGGAGAGGATGATTTCCGCCTTGCCTTGATAGGAAGAGATCTTGCCCGTGAGAGTAACGGCCTGCTGTACATAGCGGCCGAGGTCGCCGAACTTCTTCGCGTCGTCGGCGAAGATGACGCTCGAGAACGGGCACGTCTTGTAGTTCTCGCAGAAATCGAGAAAGACGGTGCCGGTCTTGGAAGCATACGTATTTACGAGGGTGCCGCGCACCGAGGCGAAGTCGCCGACGTGGGCGGGAGCATCGGTGTAATCGATGGTACCGATAGAAACAGGCGCGGCCGCTTCCGCGGCCGCGTTTCCCGCATAGGCGTCCAATAGCCGTTTCAGTATGTTTTCGTAGGCTTGCCGGAGCGTCGGGTCGGTGCCTATCTCGAGCAGCTCGTCATTGAGGGTCGTCGCGGAGGCGGTCCAGTTGTAGCTGCCGAGCGCGTACGCCTGGTCGGTGACGATCGCCTTGATATGCATGATGCCGTTGCCGCTTGCGTGTTTCTCGGTTACGACCGGGATGCCGGCATCCGTGAGCTCTTTGATGATAGGCCGGTCATAGCTGTTTGTGCTCTCGCCCGCGTCGACGAGGCCGCGTACCTCGACCCCGCGCTTCTTCGCCCTGACGAGGGCGTCGGCGATATCCTTGAGCGTGAACTCATACATCGCGAAGTAGATGCGGCTTTTCGCCGCGTCGATGAGTGCGATGATCTCCTTGTCGTTCCGTTTCTGATCGAGGCTGTAGATCACCCGTACCGTACCCGCCTCGGGCGCGGTAACGGTCTGCGCCGGGATGCTCGCCGGCGCGGCCGGCGTCCCGCCGCCGAGAGAGTAGCCGGCGCCGCCCGAGGCAAGCATGAGCACGAGCGCGCTTCCCGCACGGATAAGTTTCTGCTTCATATTCAATTCAAAGTATACTGTGTCTATGGCGCTTGTATTCGATATCGAAACCGTCGGCGAAGCGTGGGACGCGCTCGACGAGACGACACGGCATAACCTCTCGTGGTATCTACATGAGTCCTCGCGCAGCGACGAAGAGTATGAATACGAGCTGAAAGAGCTCAAGGAGGGGATGGGGCTCTCGCCGCTGACCGGATTCATCGTCGCCATCGGCGTCTACGACACTGAAAGAGAGAAAGGCGCGGTGTATTACGACGCTCGCGGAAAGCGGAGCGCTCCGCACGAGGAAGACGGCATCAAGTATGAGATGATGGGAGAAAAGGAGATGCTCGAACAGTTCTGGAAAGTCGCGGCAGTCGTGAGCGAATTCGTCTCCTTCAACGGCCGTGGCTTCGACGCGCCGTTCCTCGCTATCCGTTCGCTCGTGCACGGCGTGAAGCCGTCGAAGGACTTGCTGAGCAACCGCTACCTCTCGCTGCAGCGCGGGTGCACGCACGTCGACCTCATGGACCAGCTCACGTTCTACGGGGCGGCGCGCTTCAAGAAGAGCCTGCACCTCTTCTGCCGGGCGCTCGGCATCGAGAGCCCGAAGGCCGGCGGGACCACCGGCGACGACGTCGCCTCCCTCTACCGCGAAGGGAAATATATCGATATCGCTCGCTACAACGCGGGCGATCTGCGCGCCACGGCCGCGCTCTATAGCCGCTGGCGGGGGACCTTCCGCTGAACTTTCATTGACGATTATCCCCACCCCCTCCCTTCCCAATCCCAGCGGGGGGGGGGGGTACGCTCAAGGAGTAT
>JAJXUQ010000016.1 GCA_021782685.1 bacterium | reverse complement strand
GCAAGGGCTCCCACCTTGCCGATGACGTTCAGGGTGGTTGCCGGGGTGGGGGTGCCGATACCGACATTGCCTTGCTCCACGATGAGGCCGTTGGGAGCGCCCGAGGAGTTGAGGTCGAGGCCGCCTGCTTTCGCTTGTCCCTGGCTGCTCGTATCAAGGGGGGCGTATGCGTTGTTGCTTGGGGGAGCGGAGGGGGGTTCGGTGAAGGTCTGGGCGTAGGCGTTTATGCCGAAGGAGACGGCGGCGGTGATGCTAACGGCTACGACCGAGAAGAGGATGGGCGAACGAGAGAGAGAGAGAGAGAGAGAGAGTTAAGGGGTGTTTTCATAATGGGAAGTATAGATGGTTTTTAAGAGCGGCAGGGGGCGGGTGTGGATTGTTGTTGATAACGGAGGCTCAGCCCTGTACGGTGCTCGTCGCGATATTCTCTGGAACAGTTGCCGGCGAGGTCGTAGCATCCCCGCCGACATACGGCGAGTTCTCGGCGCGAAGCGCATCGAAAAGGTCGCGCATGACATTCACCGCCTGTTCGCCGGCGCCCGAGGGCCCCCGTTCGAGGACGACCGAGAAAGCGTATTGCGGATTGTCGTACGGGAAGAATCCTTCGACCCATGCGTTGTCGTACTGGTTGTGCACACCGACTTGCGCGGTGCCGGTCTTCGCCGCCACGGCGAGGTACGGGAGATCGATCGCGCCCGCAAGAGCGCCTGTCACGCCCTCGCGCATGCCCTCGCGCACGACGGCGAGCGCGGAAGGGTCGACGGGTACGACCGAGTAAGACGGCGTCTGCCCTGCAAGCAGGGTTGGTGTGAAGAGTTTCCCGCCGTTCGCCACTGCGGCGGTCGCCCGGGCCATCTGTATCGGCGTCACCTGCATCGAGTACTGCCCGATCGCCGTGAAGTACGTGTCGCCGAGATACCACGGTTCACTGAGAACGTTCTGCTTCCATGCGGGCGACGGGACGAGCCCGCTCGCTTCCCCGGGAAGATCAATGCCGGTCGAAGTGCCGAGACCGAACTGCCGATACCAATAATCGAGCCGGTCGATGCCGAGACCTCTCTGGCTCCCGAAGCCGCCGCCGACCGTGTAGAAAAAGACGTCCGAAGACCAAGCGATTGCCTTGCGCACATCGACCAAGCCGAGCGCTTTCCAGCCTTTATAGATGAACGATTTGCCGGGATGATACGGGTCTGGGAGCGAGAGGAATCCGGGGTCGTCTATGATGGTGGTCGGCGTGATGACCCCGTCGGTGAGCGCGCCCGAGGCGACGAACGGCTTCACGATAGAACCGGGCGTATAGACCCCTTGTACCGCGTGATCGAGAAAAGGAAATCCCGGGTCGGTATTGTATCCGTTGATGACGTTCGCGGGGCTGCCGTTTGCCATGATGTTCGGGTCGTAGCTCGGATAGGAGACGATGGCGCGTACCGCGCCGGTGTTGACGTCCAGGATGACGCCGGCGCCGGCGATGAAGTTCTGTTTGTTCGCGACGTCCTTGATCGCGCGCGCGAAAAGCTGTTCGAGGTTCGCGTCAAGCGAAAGCCGGAGCGTTCCGCCGTCTTTCGCGGGGACGATGACTCCTTCGGAGCGGACGTGCCCGAGAGCGTCCTTCTCGGTAAGCACCTGGCCGTTCGTGCCGACAAGGAACGAATCGTACTCCGCCTCGATGCCGGCGATACCGGTCTCTTTCGTGTCGTAGTACACGCCATGCGCGTCCTTCTTCGGGTATGAGACGTATCCGATGATCTGTCCGAGAGACGGCACGGGATACAGGCGCCCCATGCTGCCGTCCGCCCGCTCGACATTTTCGGCGAGGACGACGCCGTTCCTGTCGGTAATGATGCCGCGCGGCGCTATCAGCACCGCCGACTCGAGACTGTTGTGCGCGCTCTCGGCGGCAAACGCGGCTCCGTTCGTAATCTCCAGATTCCAGGCGCGGACGACGAGGATGAACAAGAGGAGTCCGAGTACGCCGGCAATCGAAAAGAACGTTTCCGGCGCGAGCGGCTTCTCGAGCCGCCCTTCGAAACGCGCACGGTCGTACGCAGGCGCGTTCGACGCGTCGAGAAATATCTCATCGGGAGCGATCTCGGGATCTCGGCGCCGGCGTGTATGCCACCCTTTCATTCCCCGATGATACCCGCCCGGAGCCGTCCGCGCACGAGCACGGCGATGAGCGTCGCCGCGGCGCCGGAAAAAGCGAACAGCGGTACAGTTTCCGCCTGGTGCGCGTAATAGAACGTATCAGCGATGATGCCGGCGGCGAGCGGTACCAGCGGCTCGAAAATCGAAGTGGTGAGCGCAAGAAGAGCGGCAAACGGCCAGGGGAAAAGCACGATGGAAACGAGCGTGGCGACCGTGAGTACCCCGCGTATCATGGCAATGTCGAGCTCGCCTGGGGAAACGGAGTAAGGAGCGCGGCGCCTGCGTCGCGCACGCTAACCCAGGTGATCGAGAAGGGATTCAGAGCGGGCAGGATGCGCAGCGTGATGGTCGGCGAAGAAGGATCGCCATCGATGCGCACGACGCTGCCGACCGGAAGCGCTCCGGGACCCGGCACAAACACGGTGTCCCCGACGGCGATGCCGGCTGCGCGCGGAAGGGACGCGGTCATCGCTCCCCCGCCCGCGCCTGAAATGGTGAGCGGAGTATTCGCATGCCCGACCCACCCGTTCGTGACCATGCCCGGCGTCGAAAAGAGGACTACTCGCGAAAAGTCGGGAAGCACCGTTTCGACGACGCCGATCGGCGCGCCGCCGTCTCCGTATGCTTCCATTCCGCGTACGACGCCTTCGCGCGCGCCCGCGCCGAGCACGAGCGTATCGTACGGGCTCTCCGGCGGGCGCGCGACGATTCCGGCAAGAACGCCGGAGGGCGTATTCTTCTGCGTAGCGGACCCTAGGAGCGCCGAGAGGCCGGCTACTTTTTGAAGGAGGATCTGGTTTTCGCTCGCGAGCGCGGCGTTCTCGCTCTTCAGCCGTTCATTCCCTGCCGCAAGCGCCGCAGTATCGCTGAAATAGCTCGTAAAAACATGCGTCTGTGCCGCAAGCACGTCCGCGCCACGGAATACCGGCGAAAACACGCGCCAGAAAAGGTTCGGGGCTACGAATCGCACGAGAAGCACGACCAGAGCGACCGCAAGCGCATACGCGCCCCACGAAACATCGGTAGAAGAAAAAAGCGCATTACGCCTCGCTGAGAATATCCTCTTCATCGACAAAGAAATCTACGTAAGGCAAAGGATTCTCGGTCACGATCCCTGCGCCGCGTACGACGGTCGTCAGAGGATCGGGTGCGACCTTGACCGGCACGCCGAGCATTTTCGCGAGTATCTGCGGCAAACCGCGCAAGAGCGCTCCGCCGCCGAATACCGTCACGCCGTGTTCGAGGACGTCGGAGAGCAGTTCGGGCGGCGTCGCTTCGATAACTTCTTTTATCGTATCCATGAGCGCGTCGAGGGAGGGCGCGATCGCTTCGCGGACCTGTGCGTCGGTGAGCGTTATCTCGCGCGGAAGCCCGGTCGCGTAGTCGCGGCCGCGGACGCTTCTCGCAAGCGTCTCAGTAAGCGGGGTGACGGCGCCGATCGCTATCTTGATATCTTCGGCGGTACGCTCGCCGATGCCGAGCTTGAACTCGCTGCGCACGAAATCGATGATGTTCTCATTCAGGCGATCGCCCGCGATCTGCGAGCTCTTCGCGGCGACGGTGCCGCCGAGCGCGATGACGGCGATATCGGTCGTACCGCCGCCGATGTCGAGCACCATCGTCCCGACCGCTTCGGCGACCGGCAGTTTCGCGCCGATGGCGCCCGCGACCGGCTCTTCAAGGATGATCGCCTCGCGCGCGCCGGCGTTCTTCGCTGCGTCGCGCACGGCACGGCTCTGGACGTTCGTCACTCCTGTCGGCACGCCGATGACGACCCGCGGACCGAACAAGCGCGCCCGGCCACCCTGCGCCTTGTTGATGAGGTAGGTGAGCAGTTCTTCCGTCACTTCGAAATCGGAGATGACGCCGTGCGAGAGCGGCCGCACGGTGCGGATATGCGCGGGCGTCTTGCCGAGCATCGTCTTCGCCGCCTTCCCTACCGCGACGACCTGATTGGTCTTATCGTTGACCGCCACGACCGACGGTTCGTTGATGACGACGCCGCGGCCGCGCACGTAAACGAGCGTGTTCGCCGTCCCGAGATCGATCGCGATATCACTGCTGAAGAACGAATTTTTCGAGAATCTTGCCATGGTCAAGGAGTGGTAAGCATAGCACGTGGCGTCTTCACGACCGCGCCGGTCGCCCGTTCGACCACTTCGAAAACGCCGGTCTCAGCCGCTTCCTTGCCGACGACGATGCGCTTCGGGATGCCGAGCAGGTCGCTCTCTGCGAACTTCTCTCCGGCGCGCGCATCGCGATCGTCGTAAAGGACTTCGATTCCCGCCTTCGTCATTTCGCCGTAGAGCGCGTCCGCCGCGCGCGCGACCTCGTCGCCTTCGCGCCCGAGCGAGACGAGGTGGAAGGCAAACGGCGCGACGGACTCCGGCCAGACGAGCCCCTTCTCGTCGGCCATGAGCTCGACGATGGTCCCCATCAGGCGGCCCGGGCCGATGCCATAGCTCCCCATAAAGACCGGCAGCGGCTTCCCTTCCTTGTCTTTGTAGGAGAGCCCGAGCGCATCGGAGAATCTCGTGCCGAGCGTGAATATGTTGCCGACCTCGATAGCCTTCGCTTCGACGAGGCTTGATTTCTCGATACCGGCCGATGCGTAGACCTCCGGATCGTCATATACCTCCTTGTTCACGGCAAGCCGCCGTTTTTCGTCGATATAGATCACGTCTTCGCCTGCGGCGCTCACGGCCTGGTACTCGTGCGAATACTTGCTAAAAGACCCGCCCGAGGCGAACGTGCGATACGTCTTATCGCCGATGCCGGCGCGTCTGAAGATCCGCTCGTAAGCGGCGGCGGCTTTTTCGTAGAATGCCGCATGCTCCGTACTGTCTCTCGAGAAGGAATACAGGTCCTTCATGATGAACTCGCGCGTGCGCACGATGCCGGATTTCGCGCGCGTCTCGTTCCGAAACTTATTCTGAAATTGATACACGTACCGGGGAAGATCTTTATATGAAACGATGTGTTCCTTCATGAGCGCGGTCAGGGCCTCTTCGTGCGTATTGCCGAGCCCGAGCTCGCTGCCGTTCTTGAGCTTCGTCTTGAACCAGATATCGACGGCTTCGTCATCCCAGCGTCCGCTCTTCTTCCATATCTCGGAGTCCTGAAGCGTTGAGAGAAAGACTTCCTCGCCGCCGAGAGCGTTCATCTCTTCGCGGATGAGCGCGATGATGTTGTTCAGGACGCGCAGCCCGAGCGGCAAGTAGTCATACACGCCCGCCATCTCTTTGTGGATGTAGCCCGCGCGCACGAGCAGCTGCGCATTCTTTGCGACTTCGTCCGACGGCGCCTCGCGGCGCATCTTGGTGAAGAGTCTCGATTGCCGCATGATGCGGAAAGTATATGCTCTCCGAGAACGAAGTGCAAAAATCGGCCGCGCCTCCCCTACCTGACGATCTTGAATATGTCGTGCGCAGTCACGACGACCATGAGCAGGATGAGGAACGCGAAACCGGCGGCGTTGACCGCCCGCGCGACACTCGCCTTTATCGGACGGCGGATGATGCTTTCGACGATGACGAAGAGGAGCCGGCCGCCGTCAAGCGCCGGTATAGGGATGAGGTTGATGAGCGCAAGATTGATGGAGATGATCGCCATGATCGAGAAGAGGTCCCCGATGCCCTGCATCGAGGCGGAGCCGACCGCTCCCGCGATACCGACGGGGCCCGCGACCTGTGAAAGGTCCGCATGGAGCGTGAAGACGCCGTAGAAGAAATGCCAGAGCCCCTTCGCAGTGAGCGTCGTCGCGCCCCAGGTGAGCGAAACGCCTTGGGCCAGCGCCGCGCCGAAGGAGAGCGGCACGACGCCGATGGTAGCGACCTCGACGCCGAGCGCATAACGCGAAGAATCGTTCGGCAAGATTCCCGTTTCCGGCGTCGCCGTAATCGAAAGCTCGCTTCCGTTCCGGTCTACGAACAGCTCGACGTTCTTTCCGCCGCTCTCCGCGATAAATGCCGAGAAGCTTGCGGGATCGGCTGCGTGCCACTCCCCTTCCGCATCTTTCGCGCTCAGGATCGAGTCGCCGGGGAGAAGCCGCGCGCGCGCCGCGGGCGCGCCCGGGAGCACATCCGCCACGGCAAGCTGCACGTCGCGCGCCTGTGCAAGTTCTCCCGCGGAGAGCGCGCGCGGTGTCCCGGAGACGAGCGCGGCGGTAATGAGCGCGTAAGCGAAGAGTAGATTCATAGCGATGCCAGCGACAAGCACCAACGCCTGCAAGACGCGCGGGCGGGCGGAAAATGCCCGCGGGTCTCCTTTGCCGCCATCTTCGCCGTAAATCTTCACGAAACCGCCAAAAGGCAGCCAGTTGAGCGTATAGACGGTTTCTCCCGCTTTCGCGATAATCGCCGCGCGGGGCGGATAGCCGAGTCCGAACTCATCGACGCGCATTCCCGAAAGCTTCGCTGCGACGAAATGCCCGAACTCATGCACCACGATGAGCGCAACGATGACGGCGATAAAAATGAGTACTTCCATCTGTTTGCGGAGGACTTATTGCGCGATCTCGATCTCCTTCTTTTTGAGAACTGCCGCAAGCGCGTCGTTGCCTGCATCGATGAACTTCTGGACTTCGATACGGAGCCGCGCGATCTCGTCTTTGCCTACCCCTCCCTCTTTTTCGAGCGCATCGAGCGCATGAAGCGCACTGGTGCGATGCGAACGGAGCGTCACCTTGGCTTGTTCGGTCTTATCGTTCGCTATTTTCAAAAGCTGTGTCCGGCGCTCGCTGGTGAGCTCGGGGAACGAAACGCGCAACCCCTGATCATCGATGCCGACGCCGACGCCGAGATTCGCATCCGTGATTCCCTTCTCGATCGTCTTGATGAGCGCATTGTCCCACGGGATGATGCGCAAAGTGCGCGCGTCCTCTACGGAGACCGAGGCGAGCTGCGTAAGCGGCGTGCGCGTACCGTATGCCTCGGGCTTCACCGTGTCGAGCAGGGCCGGTGTCGCCCGGCCGGTGCGGACTCCCGAGAGCTCCCGGGCGAGCCACTCTTCGGTCTCTTTGATGTTCGTCTTTAGTGCGGAAAAGTCGTATGCCATGCACGCATCATAGCAAATTCTTCGGGATGACAAGCGAGAGATGTTCAAGGATCATGCGCAGCGGCGCGCTGCGGTCGTAGAGATGGCCGCGTAAACACGCGATATCATCGAGCAGCGCGACAACCGCCCCGCGCTCGCCGCGCAAAAGCGCGCCATATGCGGCCGCCTCGATGCCGTTCATGATCTTAATGGCGCTGTCGCGCGCGGCGCGGCGTTCATCGTCTCCTTTCCCGCTCGCAAGCTTCCTGATGAGCGCGCTTCGCTTCTCTTTGCTCGCTTTCAAGAATTCTTGAGCGATTTCAGGAATAATACGAGATCTCTCAGTTCCTGCGGAGGGAACAAGGGTCTGCGCGCGAGAGAGAAGCGTCGGCAGAAGCCCGCCCAAGGTCGGGAGGACGAGGAAGAGGTATACGCCTTCCGGCGGCTCTTCGAAAAGCTTCAGGAGCGCGTTTTGCGCTTCGTGGTACGCGCGATCCGCCGTGATAACGAGCGCTTTATGCTTTCCGGCGAAGGGCGCGAGCGCGGCGAGTTCTGCCGCCCGCCGCGCATCATCTACCGAGAAGAGCCCGTGGCGCAGCACGATGACGTCCGGATTCCTTTCCGCCGTAAGACCGAGCTCCCGCTCCGCCCACGCCTGCGCTGCCGCTATCCCCTCCTCCGCCTCCGCTTCTATGACGAATGCGTGATGCCGGCTCATTGCTTCGCCAAGATGCTCTTCTGATAGGTATCCAGGTGTTTGAGCGCGATGCCGGTACCGCGCGCGACGCAGTAGTACGGATCCTGTGCGAGCTTGGCGAGGACTCCCGTGCGGCGATAGACGAGCTCGGGCATCTGGCGCAACTGGCTGGTGCCGCCGGTAAGGATGATGCCGTTGTCGATGATGTCGGCGGCGAGTTCCGGCGGCGTTTCCTGGAGCACCTTGCGTATCGCTTGCGTCATCTCGCGCAGTTCGCGCGTCATCGCTTGCACGATGTCATTGGTCGAGATATCGACCGTGCGGGGCAAGCCCGAGACGAGATCGCGTCCTTTTATCGGCAAAGAGAGCTCTTCGTTCATCGGCACGGCCGCGCCGACTTCTATCTTCACCCCTTCCGCGGTCTTGTCGCCGACGGCAAGGTTGTACTGTTTCTTGATATGATCGACGATCGCCCTATCGAGGCGGTCGCCGGCGCACTTCACGGAAGTCGAGGCGACGATGCCGCCGAGTGAGATCACCGCGACGTCTATCGTGCCGCCGCCGATATCCACGACCATCCGCCCCATCGGCTCGTGGATAGGGATGCCCGCGCCGATAGCCGCGAGTATCGGCTCCTTCACGACAAACGCATTCTTCGCGCCGGCTTTCAGCGCCGCCTCGATGACGGCACGCTTCTCGGTCGAAGAGACGCCCGCGGGGACCGAGACGAGCACCGTCGGCCTGAACGGGTTCCTGCCGAGCGCTTTCCGCATGAAGTAGCGGAGCATGGCTTCCGTCACGCGATAATCCGCGATGACGCCTCCTTTCATCGGGCGATAGGCGATGATGTCGTCCGGCGTGCGGCCTACCATCTGTTTCGCCGCCGCGCCGATAGCGAGAATCTTGTTGCTCCTGAGCTTACCGCGCGTCTTGCCGACGGCGACGACCGACGGTTCGTTGATGACGACGCCCTTGCCCGGCACGAATACGAGGACGTTGGTCGTGCCGAGGTCGATCCCGAGCTTCGGAGAGAAGAAGGACATTGCCCCCATAGTATCGCTCTCTCCGCGCTCGTGCAAAGCCGGGCGTAAGAAGAAATGGTACGATACCGCGATGCAAGGAGAGATGAACTTCGTTATCGACGGCGGGAAGAAGCTTTCGGGAACGGTCGAGACGAGTCGTTCGAAAAACGGCGCGGTCGCGCTTCTGGCCGCTTCCCTGCTCAACCGCGGCAGGACGACCCTCGAACACGTGCCGAAGATCGAAGAGGTCAACCGCCTCATCGAGGTGCTGCGCTCGATCGGCGTGAGCGTCGAGTGGCGCGGGACAAGCGTCGTCATACAGCCGCCGCAGACGCTCTCTCTCGAGACGATCGACCGCGTCGCGGCGACGAAGACGCGCAGCATCCTGATGTTCATCGGCCCGCTTATCCATCTTTTCAAGGAATTCGAATTGCCGCAGTCGGGCGGATGCACTCTGGGGTTGCGCTCCGTACGGCCGCATCTCATGGCGCTCGAAAGATTCGGCGTCGCGATAGAGGCTCGTTCGGAAAATTACCGCATCACGCATACGGGACTTCGTCCGGCAGAGGTGATCCTCTACGAGTCGAGCGATACCGCGACCATCAATGCGCTCTTCGCCGCGGCGCGCATCCCCGGAACGAGCGTCGTCAAGTATGCCTCCGCGAATTATCAGGTGCAGGAGGTCTGCGGCTTCCTGCGCGCACTCGGTATCGGCGTCGAGGGCATCGGTTCGACGACGCTTACCATACGGGGCGCCGCTACCATCTCTCAAGACGTCTCTTACAGCGTGGCGGAGGATCCGACCGACGCGATGTTCTTTATCGCGGCGGCGGCGG
>JAJXUQ010000015.1 GCA_021782685.1 bacterium | reverse complement strand
GCCGTTTTTGGCGCTCGTGAACGCCTTGAGCCGGTCTTTCGTATTCTGTCCGAAAGATTCCGGCAACGCGAAACAATAGGCTTGGTGGGTGGAGCGGATCACGCGCCCGCGCAGCTGATGCAGCTGTGCGAGCCCGAAACGCTCGGCGCCCTCGATAAGGATGACCGTAGCATTCGGGACGTTCACGCCGACCTCGACGACCGAGGTTGCAACGAGGATGTCGACCGCGCCCCGCTCGAACCGTTTCATCACGTCTTCTTTCTCTGCCGGGCGCATCTTGCTGTGCAGGATGCCGACGGTCGCTTCCGGGAATACGTTTTTCTGCAGGCGCGCGGCTTCGGCCTTGACCGACTTTGCCTGGAGCGCAAGCTCTTTTGCCGGATCGGGTTCGTCGATGCGCGGACAGATGACGTACGCCTGGCGGCCGAGGGCGAGTTCTTCGCGTACGCGCGCGTACGCGTCCTCGCGTTTCTCCGGGCCGAGCACCTCGGTGATTATCGGCTTCCTTCCTGCTGGCATCTCGTCGAGGAGCGTGAGATCGAGGTCGCCATAGATGGTGAGCGCGAGCGTACGCGGGATAGGCGTCGCGGTCATCGAAAGGAGATGCGGGGCGACCGCGCCCTTTGTCGCGAGCTTCTGCCGATGCAGGGTGCCGAAGCGATGCTGCTCGTCGATGATGGCATACGCGAAGTATTTGAACGAGAGAGACTTCTCGATGAGCGCATGCGTACCGATGACGATCGGTATTTCGCCGTTGCTCACCATCTTTTTAAACACGGGCTTCGAGAGTTTCGTGGACTCTTCGTACCGCACGCGCGAGGGGAATTTCCGACACTCTTTTCCCGTGATGAGGCCGATAGGGATCGGATGGTCCTTGAAATAGGAGACGAAGGTGGAAAAGTGCTGCTTCGCGAGGATCTCGGTGGGGACGAGATAGGCGACTTGAAGCGTGCCGGCGACACGCCCTTTCGGGAGCGACGTCGCGACGAGGTAGGCGGTAGCGGCGGCAACGGCGGTCTTGCCGCTGCCGACATCGCCCTCGAGGAGACGGAGCATCGGATGCGTTTGTTCGAAATCGGCGACGATGGCGTTGATCGCGCGCATCTGTGCGCCAGTCGGCGGGAAGGGGAATGAGGCGATGAAGTCGGCAAGCGCCTGCCGATCGACCGTGACGGGGAGCGCTTCTTCGCGAAGCTGTGCGCGCCGACGGCGCTGCATCACTATGTGGAGCGCGAACACTTCTTCGAAGGCAAACCGCTTCCGTGCCGCTTCTGCGTCAGAGATCTTCCGCGGCGCGTGAATAAACATGAGCGCTGCAGAGAGCGAGGGAAGCTTGTAGCGTCCGAGGATCTCCGGAGGGATAGGATCTTCGATGTGCTCATGCGCGCGCGCCTCGAATACGCGTTTAACCGCATGATGCAGCCAGAGCGAGGAGATGCCCTGGCTCTCGGCATATACCGGATGTGGCGCTAAGACGACACTCTGGGAAGGCGTATCCGGGATATCGCCTTGTCGCCGAAAGAGCGAATCATGCACGTCTTCCGCTCGCACGGCGCTCCTATCGATTTCCGGATTCGCAAGGTAGATCTTCGTCCCTTCGCCGCTTATGCGCCCGCTTACTTTCACCAGCATGCCTTCATGTAAGGTTTTCGCGATATAAGGCTGCGAAAACCACATCATTTTTATCTTTCCTGACGCGTCTTCGAGATACGCCTCGGCGACCGGCCGGCGGCTTTTCCATGCTTTGCGCACCTCTGGCTTATGCACGGTGCCATAGAGCGTTACGTTGGTCCCCGCCGCCGCCGCGGCGATAGTACCGGTCGCGCCCGCGTTTTCGTAGCGGGTGGGGAAGTGATAGAGCAGGTCGCGGATGCTTCGTATCCCGAGCTTTGCGAGCGCCCGTTTCTGTTCCGGCTTCAGGCGCGGGAAATGTGCGTCGACCGAATCTTCCGGGTCCATTCCCGTAGTATACTAGGGCGCATGAAGAAGAGGCGCATCGGCGATTTCTACCATGCGCTCGTCATCCTGCCGGACAGGGCGTACCCTTTCAGGACGAAGGTCGCGGGGCAGTGGGTGCGCGGTATCCGCTCGTACAACGCAGCCGTCGCGCGCTATCAGCGGAAGTATGGCGTCGGGCGGTACGGCTATAAGATCGCCGCGTATCGGCAGGTATTCCATCTGGCCGGTTCGCTCCTTGTCATATATGCGGCGACCTTCCTGACGCTCGGTCTTGCCGGAAGCCGTGCCGCGCTCGCCGTCGTGCTCCTCCTCACGACCCTCCTCATCTCCTACCAGGAGTTCTTTCTCCAGCGCAGACGGTACCACCAGCACTGGACGAAAGCGGTTACCGACTGGCTCGTCTGGTGCGCGCCTATGGGAGCATATCTTTTCTCCCTTCTGCGCTAAGACGCGCCGTGCTATAATTTTTCGGTATGTCTACCATCACCATAATCCTCGTCGTTCTTACTATCGTCGTGCTCTGGGTCATTGCGACTTACAACCGCCTCATCACGCTCACGAATCATGCGAAGGAGGCCTGGGCCGATATCGCCGTGCAGCTGAAGCGCCGTTACGATCTCATCCCGAACCTTGTCGAATCGGTGAAAGGGTACGCTGCGCACGAGAAGACGACCTTCGAGGACGTCACCGAGGCGCGTACGAAAGCGATGGGCGCTTCGGGCGCCGCGGAGAAGGCGGCTGCGGAGAACGCGCTCGCGGGCACGCTGAAATCGCTCTTTGCCGTCGCGGAGAATTATCCGGAGCTCAAGGCGAATGAGAATTTCCTCTCTCTCCAGAGGGAACTCTCCGATACCGAAGACAAGATCCAGGCCGCGCGGCGCTTCTACAATACGACCGTCATGTCGCTCAATACCGCCGAGCAGTCCTTTCCGGGGAACCTGATCGCCGCAAGCTTCGGATTCAAGCCGATGGACCTCTTCGAACTCGCGGCTGCGGATGCCGCAGCCGCAGAACCGGTGAAAGTGCAGTTCTAAACCCCCGCGCCATGGAATCCTTCAAAGCCGGACGGGATTCTGCTAAGGCCTCGGAAAGCGAACGCGAGACCTTGGAGAGGAAGATAACGGAACTCGAGAACGAAAAGGGATTGCTCGAGTGGCATATCGAATACCTCGAAGAACAGCACGGCATCGATCCCCTTACCGGAGTGAAAAACCGCAGGGTCTTCGATCACGAGCTCGACCAGTCGCTCAAGCTTATCCGCGGAGAGGTGCCGGAAAAACGGACGCACGGGGAACCTCTCAAAGAAATCTCCCTGATCCTTGTCGACCTCGACCACTTCAAGCATATCAACGATACCTACGGCCATCCGGTCGGTGACGAGGTGCTGCAGAGGGTGTCCACGCTCCTCATGAGTTCCGTTCGCAGTACGGATATCGTGGCGCGCCTGGGCGGGGAAGAGTTCATCGTACTCTTGCGGGGCGCGGACGAGACGGTCGCCGCGCGCGATGCGGAAGACTTTCGAGCAAAGATCTCGCAGATGACGTTTGATAAGCATCCGGACCTGAATGTCACGGCCAGCTTCGGCGTCATCTCGTCAAAAAGCTCGCAGGATGCGAGATCCTTATATGAGGGCGTGGATCGTGCCCTGTATGCGGCAAAAGAAGGCGGGAGGAATCGGGTCGTACTATCCGGAACAGAATGAATCTCTACGCTGAACGCGCCTCGAATATCCGTCGGACGTGGGCGCTCGTGCTCGGTTTCTTGATCGTGGTCATCGCGGTCGGATACGCTATTTCCTGGTATTACGATAACTCGTTCATCCTTTTCATCGCGGTCATCATCGCCGTAGCGACCAACTTCTACGCCTACTGGGCTTCGGACAAGCTCGTGCTCTCGCTGAATCACGCGCGCCCCGCCTCACGCGAGGAGTTTTTCGATTTCTACACCGTCACCGAGAACCTCGCTATCGCCGCGGGGCTGCCGAAGCCGAAACTCTATGTAATCGACGATCCGGCACCGAACGCGTTCGCGACCGGCCGCGACGAAAAACATGCGGTCGTCTGCGCGACGACGGGGCTTCTTGCCATGATGACGCGTCCGGAACTCGAGGGCGTCGTCGCGCACGAGCTCTCGCACATCAGGAATCACGACATGCTCCTCATGACTGTCGCGGTGGTGCTTGCGGGCTTCGTCGCCATCGTCGCGGACATCTTTCTGCGCATCTCCTTCTGGGGCGGGGATCGCCGCGATAGTAACGGGAACGGACTCCTCATGATCCTCGCTATCGTCGGCATCGTGCTCGCCCCGCTCGCCGCGAAACTCATCGAGCTCGCCGTCTCGCGCCGGCGCGAGTACCTTGCGGATGCTTCGGGCGCTCTGCTCACGCGCTACCCCGAAGGCCTTGCTTCCGCGCTCGAGAAGATCGGCGGCTATACGGCGCCGATGCAGCACGCGAGTCTTGCGACCGCACATCTCTTCATCGGCGATCCTTTTGGAGCAAAGTCGGGTGGTAGCTCCGGCTGGGTCGAAAGGCTTTTTTCTACGCATCCGCCCATCCCCGACCGCATCAAAGCACTTCTTGGCGCACAGGCGTGATGGAATAAGATTTTTCTGCTATAACTCATACACCACGTGGAGGCGTCGCATAGTGGTCTAGTGCACCGCCTTGGAAAGGCGGCAGGCTCGAAAGGGTCTCGCGAGTTCAAATCTCGCCGCCTCCGCCCGAAGATTTTTTATCGGACCCATATTAGTTCTGGTTTTTGATTTTGAGGTTTCTTGCGTCGAGACCATGGGCATGATATAGATAGAGTATCTAAGTATTATGACCTCACGAGAACGGCTCGTTCGCTTCCTCGCGTTCGTCTCCCGACCAACGGTCGCGATTGGTGGCGCCTTGATCATGGGCGGAGCCAGTATCGCTCTCGCATGGCAGCTCACAAGTGCAACACCCTCAGGTGCGTATTCTATTGTTACGACCGGTTCCGTACGCAAGGAAGTCAATGTTTCTGGAACGGTCAAGGCAGCGCAGAATGCCGACCTTTCATTTCAGACGACGGGACAGGTTGCGGTCATCAGTGTTGCGGTTGGCGATCATGTTTCGGCTGGACAGAAGCTCATCACTCTCTCGAACGCGACGCAGGCGGCGGCCGTAGCGCTCGCACAAGCGAATCTCGAAACGCAGCAGGCAAAGCTCGCCGCTCTTCTTGCGGGGACGCGACCTGAACAGCTCGCCATTGACGAGACGGCGGCTCAGCAAGCACGGGCCGCACTCGATGACGCGATTCAAAGCGCGTATATCATGGCGGATGACGCCGTGCACGCAAAGGCCGACCAGAGCTTCTCGAATCCGCGCGTCGCGGCAGCCCAGCTTGTTCCCTTGATTCCGGACGCGACGCTTGCCAGCCATGTCGAGGCGGAGCGCGTCGCACTTGAGCCGGTGCTGGGTGCGATGCAAAATCTTATCGCATCAAGCGGCGACCTCGAACAGCGCGTCGTTCAGGTTCAGTCGGACCTGAACACCATCTCGACGTTCCTCGACGATCTATCAACCGCGCTCTTCAAAGCGCTTCCGGACAGTACGACACCAGCCGCGACGCTCACGGGGTATCAGACAAGCGTCGATGCTGGCCGCATCGAAATCTCCGAAGCGCTTACGGCGCTCACATCTGCCGATACCGCCTATCGTACTGCGGCTGGAACCCTTGCGCTCGCGCAAGCGGGGGCGACGCAAGATGCTATTAACGCACAGCAGGCCTCAGTCGACGCGGCACGTGCGTCGCTTGCCGTTGCGCAAGCGGCGGCTGATCAGACCTATCTTGTCGCGCCAATCGCGGGGACGGTCGCGCAGCAAAACGCTGATCTTGGCGAGACGGTAACACCAGGTATGCCGCTCGTTTCTCTCGTTTCGGATGGCAGATATCAGGCGGACATGCAGGTATCTGAGATCGATGTCGGAAAGATAAAAGTTGGCGATCCCGTCGAGGTTACCTTTGATGCGTATTCCGGTGCGATGTTCTCTGCGACCGTAACGACCGTTCCGCCCGCTGCCACGGTCGTGGACAACGCATCCTCCTATACGGTGACTATCACTTTCGATCAGAACGATCCGCGCATCAAGCCGGGTCTCTCGGCGAACGTGCGCATCATCACGGCGAGCAAACAGGATGCGCTTCTCGTACCGACAAGCGCTATCATTATAGATAGCGCACAAACATTCGTTTATTTGAAGCGCGATGGTGCGGTGGTAAAGACGCCGGTAACGATTGGCATCGAGAGCGCGACAGGCATGACCGAGGTGACGAGTGGGCTTGTGGCCGGGGATTCTGTACTGACCTTCGGTTCCGCCGCTCCTCGTTGATTTGATGCCCTATGACGCACGACCCCTCTGCCCAGAAGATGAAAGAACCGCTCCTTCCGCGGGAGCTGCGCCGCCGCCTCTCTATATTTGGCGGGATCGGGCTCATGATTCTCGCGCTCGCGCTCACTGGTGCATATCTTATCTATGCCAGCCGGCAGGTTATGATCGATACGGCCGTCGTCTCTGCGCCACTCATCGACCTAGCGCCGACGGTCTCCGGTCGCCTGAACGCGCTTTATGCGCAGGAGGGCGACACTCTTCCCGCGGACGTGCCAGTCGCGCTCGTTGGGACACAGGTTGTCAAGACCAAGACCGCTGGACTTATCGTGAAAGTCGATGACATCATCGGCGCGCAAGTTGCGGCAGGGACATCGGTCGTCACGATGATCAATCCTTCGGCCCTGCGAGTTGTGGGGAAGATTGACGAGAACAAGGGCCTCGCGCAGATTAAGGTCGGCGACCCGGCAACTTTCACTATCGATGCTTTCGGTTCAAAAACGTATGAAGGCGTCGTCGACGAAGTTGCTCCGAGCTCGGCGCAAGTCGACGTTGTCTTCAACATCTCCGACCAGCGGCCGACCAATCAGTTCGACGTCTATGTTCGTTTCAACCCTTTGGCATATCCGGAGCTGAAAAACGGCATGTCGGCGCGCATCTGGGTGCATACGCTGTGATGGCGAAGACCGTATCGAAAGACCGTCTGCGCTGGTGGGTGCTCGGGACCGTCGTTTTCGGTACCTTCCTCGGACGGCTCGACCAGACGGTGGTGAACCTTGCTCTGCCGAAGATCATCAGCGACTTCGGTATAACCGTCACCGATGCTGCCTGGATTGCGACCGCCTACATTCTCGCGAATGCTGTCTTCGTTCCTATCTGGGGCAAGCTTGGTGATACGGCTGGCAGGAAAAAGGTCTATATCATCGGCTTCGTCGGCTTTATTGTTGCCTCCGGCCTTTGTGCGGTTGCTTGGAACCTACCCTCTATGATCGCCTTCCGGGTTATCCAGGGGTTCGCTGTATCGGCAGACTATCCGACTGCAATGGCTATTATCGCTATAACTTTCACCGACATGCGAGAGCGTGCCCAGGCACTCGGACTATGGTCGGCTTCCTTCGCGGTCGCATCTATCTTCGGCCCACTGATCGGCGGACCAATTATTGACGACTTCAATTGGCGCGCTATTTTTTTCATGAATATTCCACTCGGTCTCATTGGGCTCGCGCTCGCGCTCGCATTCGTACATGAGTCCGTTGGGAAGAAGCGCACAGCGCATTTTGACTGGCTCGGCTCGAGTGTGCTCTCCGGTGCTCTCTTTACGCTCACGTTTGTCCTCGATCGTGGGCAGACCTGGGGCTGGCTCTCCTCGGCGAGTATCATCTGTTATGTTGCGACGGTCGTATTCACAGTGGCATTTATCAAGATCGAGCGCCACGAATCAGAGCCGATCGTCGATTTGAGCTTCTTTTCGATCAAGCCTTTCGTTTTCACACTCATCAATAATTTCATCGTCTTCATGGCGATGATGGGGAGCATATTCCTCATTCCGATTTTTGCTGAAACCTTCCTCGGTTACTCAGCGACGCAGACCGGCTTTCTTTTTATCCCAATGGCCGTCTGTCTCATGGTTGCGGCGGCGCTTGGCGGTCGGCTGATCGGAAAGGTTGAATCGCGTTACGTCATTTTCATCGGGACGCTCGTTGCCACCTTCGCGTTCTATCTTTTCACCTTCATCGACGCCCGCTCGGGTGCCTGGGCGATTATGCTACCGATGACCATCATGGCCGCCGGTCTCGGTTTTGGCATGGCCCAGCGGACTAATATTATTGCGACGGTCGTTTCGAAAGAAGAGATTGGTGAGGCGTCGGCGATCCTCGCGCTTGTGCGCAATATCGCAGGTGCTTTTGGCGTCGCCGTCTTCAGTACCATCCTCGATAACGCAATAAACGCGAACGTGCTTTCAGTCGCTCGATCGAGCGTCATTAACGTCGCGACAGTAGGCGCAGAAACCATGCGGCAGTTCACCGCTCTCGTTATTCTGAAAGCGGAAGTCATGAGCTACGCGCATGTTTATTGGATAGCGACCATCGTGATATTCGTTGGTTCATTTACCGCGCTTTTCATCCGTGTCCCACACGAGCTTGAGCGCGTCGTCGCAATGCCGCGTACCGAAACGATGCCCACCGAGTGACAGACGAGAGTGATACCATATATACGCGATATGCAAACACCTGCGAGACCGAAGCACAAGAAGGAAGATATTGCCCGCGCGATCTCGCGCTTCTTCGCGGTGCGCGGTCTTATCCGTACTCGTGTTGCGGAAGGTGCGAAGATAGATGCCTCAACCTGGCTACGCTTCGAGGTGCTAAAATTCATCATGAGTCATAACGCACCGCGTGTCAAAGATATCGCGGAGTATCTCTCAGTGACTGCACCTTCCGCCACGGCACTCGTGAGGGGTCTCGTGCGGGATGGGCTTGTCATTCGCAAGATTGATAAACGAGATCGTCGTGCCTCTTGTCTCGTCCTTACGAAAAAAGGGAAACGTGCATTCGCGACGGCCATGGAGCGCAGTATGGCGCGTCTAGAGGGATTCTTTGCGGTGCTTTCCGCTGAAGAGTTGGAGTGCTTTATCGGCTTTCTTGAGCGTATCATCGCTGCGGCATAAGTTACCAAGGATGACTCTCTCTTAGAAATTCGAATCAGATTTAGATTCTGCGCGGGAGGAATAGAGGTATATTAGAGATGATGAGCATGAGGATAAGCATAGTCGTATGACTGCAATCACCAGATTTGCGCACACGTTCTTGGTGACGCTCCGCGCCGGTGCGAACGTGTTTCGAGAGGGCGCCTATCAAAGTGCCGCGGCGGGTAGCGCACTCGTATTCTTCAGTACCTATATGCTCGTCCCCGTTGGGCTCATTCCCGGCAATACGTTCGAGCTCGAGCTCTCGCAGATGACACTGCTCAACTATGGTCTGCTCGGTGTTCTCGCGCTCATGACCGGCGCCCTCTTCGCACTTGAGCTTTTTGCGTTTCGGCGTTCGCGCACGCAGGGTCTTCGCGCGGCCGGCGAGGGCGGCGTCGGCTTCCTTGCCTCGCTTGCTGGCGGAGTGCTTACCGCCGCTTCATGCGGTTGCGGCACCGGTATCCTGCTCGGCGTACTCGGGCTCGGCGGTGGCGCGCTCTTCGTTGCGGCGAATCAGACGGCCATTGCCGCCGTTCTGCTTGGCGTCGTGGCGCTCGGCCTTTATTTTTCTGCCCGCCGCGCCGCGGGGATCTGCGCCACTTGTCGCGTACGCGAATAAAATATTATGATGAACGACATGGAAAGACTTTGGCTCGGCGCATCCCTCGTAACGCTTCTTGTCGTCGGAGGTTTTGTCTATGAACATCGGGAAATCGTGCAGCTCTCCTCTTCGGTCGCGGTGCTCCAGGATTCAGTCGCGCAGCTCGCGAGTTCCGCGGATACGGCAGCATCGAGCACTGCGGCGACCATCGCCGAGCTTGCGCGGCGCGAACAAGTTGCACGAAAATCCGAGACCCAGATGCTGCAGGAT
>JAJXUQ010000014.1 GCA_021782685.1 bacterium | reverse complement strand
CGGCTACGCGCCGAACCTCGAAAAATATGCCGTAGAAGTGAACAAGTATGCCGGACGCGGTTTCTCTCCTCACTTGTACGGCCGTCGGAGCGAGACGGAGGCAGTCGAGCGGATACTCGCACGAGACGGGAAGAATAACGTCGTCCTCGTCGGCGATGCGGGCGTCGGCAAGCTGCTCACGGTGTCCGCGCTTGCGGAACGGATTGCGCTCGGCGGCGCGCTCGCGGCGATTTCCCACAAGCGCGTGCTTCAGCTTGAAGTAGGCGCTCTCACTGCCGGGCTTACGAATGAGAACGAAATCGAGGCGAGCCTTCAGGCGGTACTGGATGACGCCGTGCGCGCGGGCAATATCATCCTTCTTATTGAGAATATCCAGGACCTGTTCGACAGTTCGCACGCGGTCGGGACTACGGACGCCACGCAAGTGCTCCTGCCGTACCTCGCCTCCGCGCGCCTGCAGATCATCGGCCTTACGACCTACGAGGGCTACCATGAGAGCATTGCCGCACACGCCGACCTGGCGCGTCTCTTCGAGAAGGTCGAGCTGCGCGAGCCGACCAAGGAAAACGTCTACGCTATCTTGCGCGACATCATCCCGCGGATCGAAGCGCATGATCGCGTATGGATACTCTATCAGGCGGTACGGGCGGCGGTGGAGCTTTCCGATCGCTATATAAAGAACGTACCTTTCCCGGAGAAGGCCATCGACCTCTTGCAGGAAGCGGCGGTCCTCGCGAGCGCCAAAGGCGGCGGTCTCGTCACCGCCGCGCCCGTGGAAGAGGTCGTCCGCACAAAGACGCACATACCGATCGGAGAGATAGGGAGGGAAGAACAGGACGTGCTGCTCAACCTCGAGTCTGCACTCCATGCGCGCGTGATCGGGCAGGATGAGGCTATTTCCGCCATCGCAAACGCGCTGCGCCGCGCCCGTTCCGGCATCTCTTCCGCGAAGAAGCCCATCGGATCATTCCTCTTTTTCGGACCGACCGGCGTCGGCAAGACCGAGACCGCGAAGGCGCTCGCGGCCGCGTATTTCGGTTCGGAAAAACGCATGGTGCGCTTCGATATGTCTGAGTATCAGTACCCCGATTCCATACATCGGCTCATCGGCCATGACAGCGAGCGCGGTATCCTCACGACCGAGATCATGGACCATCCGTTCTCGCTCCTCTTGCTCGACGAGATTGAGAAGGCGCACCCGGATATCCTGAACGTCTTCCTGCAAGTGCTTGATGACGGCCGTCTTACCGACGCGCTCGGCCGTACGATAGACTTTACCAACACGATCATCATCGCCACGTCGAACGCCGGCGCCGAGCTCATCCGCGAGTCGATCGCGCAAAACGGCCGGGACGAGCCCGGTTTCCGGGAGCGCATCCTCGAGGAGCTCGAGCGGCGCGGCATATTCCGTCCGGAATTCCTCAATCGCTTCGATGCTGTCGTGCTGTTCAAGCCGCTCAGCGAAAGCCAGACGAGCCAGGTGGCGAAGCTCCTTCTTGACGACCTCAATACGCGCCTCAAAGAGAAGGACATCATGGTCGTTGCGGACGAGGCCGTTCTGGCAAAGCTCGTGAGCCTCGGTTTCGATCCGGAGTTCGGCATGCGCCCTCTGCGCCGCGTCATACAGGACAAGGTGGAGAACCTCGTCGCGCTGAAACTTCTCTCGGGCGCCCTGAAGCGCGGCGATACGCTTACGCTTACGCCCGAAGACGTGAGTGCGTAGCGCGCAAAAAGTTGCACCGGCGGTGTTTCGTTGTATATTGCATATATCGGCCCGCACGGCCATTTTTATTTATGGAAATCAGGAATATCGCCATCATCGCTCACGTCGATCACGGGAAGACGACCCTGACCGACGCCATACTCAAGCAAACAGGCGCGGCGCCGGAGGGCACTTCGATGGACAGCGACGCGCTCGAGCGCGAGCGGGGCATCACCATCTACGCGAAGAATGCGGCGGTCGAGTATAACGGCACCAAGATAAATATCGTCGACACGCCCGGCCATGCCGATTTCGGCAGCGAGGTCGAGCGCGTGCTGCGCTCCATCGATTCGGTGCTGCTTGTCGTCGATGCGGCCGAAGGACCGATGCCGCAGACCCGTTTCGTATTGAAAAAGTCACTGGAGCTCGGCCTCCGGCCCATCGTCGTCATCAACAAGATCGACAAGCCGGCGGCCGATCCCGCGCGCGCCGAGGAACAGGTGCTCGAGCTTTTCCTCGAGCTCGGCGCTTCCGACGAACAGTCCGATTTTCCGGTCGTCTACGCGATCGGACGCGAAGGGGTCGCGATGAGGAAGCTCGACGACGAGCGTAAAGATCTCGCGCCGCTCCTCGACACCATCCTTGAGAAGGTCCCCGCCGCCAACAGCGGCGCCGCTCCGGACGCCGCGCTCATGCTCCAGCCCTTTAACCTTGCCTACGACAACTTCCTCGGCCGCATCGCGGTCGGCCGGCTGTACGCGGGGACCGTCCGCCCGAACCAGAATGTTTTCATAAAGAAGCCGGACGGGGAGACGCGCCAGGGCCGCGTCACGAAAGTCTTTACCTTCAAGGGGCTTGAGCGCGTCGAAGCGACCGAGGCGCCTGCCGGCGACATCGCGCTTATCGCGGGGCTTCCCGACATCTATATAGGCGAGACGGTAACGACCGACGAGAACGCCGCGCTCCTGCCTGCCATCGCGGTCGACGAGCCGACCATCACGCTCAACTTCCTCGTCAACAATTCGCCGTTTGCCGGCCGGGAAGGAAAGTACGTGACGAGCCGTCAGATCCGCGACCGGCTTGAGCGGGAGCTTGAGGTGAACGTCGGCCTGAAGGTCGATTTTACGAGCACCGACGCGTTCCGCGTGTCGGGCCGCGGCGAGTTGCACATCGCCATCCTCCTTGAGAACATGCGCCGCGAGGGATATGAACTCCAGGTCTCGCAGCCGCAGGTCATCCTCCGCGAGGAGGAGGGCGTAAAGAAGGAGCCCTTCGAGGAGGTCGTCATCGATACGCCGTCCGAATTCCAGGGCGCTATCATCGAAAAGCTCGGGCTCCGCGCTTTCGTGCTCCAGAATCTCGTCCAGCACGGGAACACGGTGCGACTCACACTTCTCGGTCCTACGCGCGGGCTGCTCGGGTACAAGAACATTTTCATCGTCGATACGAAGGGCGAAGGGATCCTCTCATCCCGCTTTGTCGGCTTCAAGCCCTACGCGGGCGAGATCAAAAAGCGCCAGGTCGGCTCGATGATATCGATGGCGAACGGGAAGGCGCTCGGCTACTCGCTCTGGTATCTCCAGGATCGCGGCCAGCTCTACATCAAGCCCGCCATGGAAGTGTACGAGGGTATGGTGATCGGCAATACCTCCAAGGGCGAGGAGATGCTGGCGAATCCGACGAAGGGCAAGAACCAGTCGAACGTCCGTTCTTCGGGCATGGATGAGGCGCTTACGCTCGTGCCGACGTTCGACCTCACGATCGAGCGAGGCATGGAGATCATGACCGACGACGAGTACCTTGAGATCACGCCGAAAAGCGTCCGCCTACGCAAGCAGTTCCTTACCGAGAATGACCGCGCAAAAGCGCGCCGCTAACGGATCAGCGGCTCACGAAAGGGTTCTCTTTTATGAAAAAACGCCAGGGGAGTTCGGTCCCCTTGCTGATACCGACGCGGCCTGAAATCCCGATATCTTCCTTAACGATCGCGGGCGCGTCATAGATCGCGAAATCGCCGCGAAGCGGCACGCGATTCTCTTTCCCCGTGATGCCGAAGGCTTCGCAGAACTTTGCGGGGCCGCTCGTGAGATCCCGCGTTCGATCGGTACCGCGCCGTCGCTTCATGAGAGCGATCCCTTCGACGGGTTCGACAGCTCGGATAAGGACGGCGCCGGCGCCTTCCGCGTCAGTCGTGACATTCGCGCACCAATGCATGCCATAGGTGAAATAGACGTACCAATGGCCGTAGGTGTCGCGCATCACAGCGCTTCGCGGCGTCACACGGTACGCGTGAGAGGCGGGGTCGCTGCCGTATGCCTCCGTCTCCACGATGATGCCGGTACAGGAGCCTTTCCGGACGATTTTCCCGAGCAGCTTTGGCGCGAGCTCCAGCGCGCTTCCCTTGAACCACGAGCGCGGGAGCGATTTCATACGGTCAGGATACCCGAAAAAACAAAAATCGCCGCACGGGCTTTTATTTTTGGCACAGGACCCACCTAGATTTTTGCTATTGACTTTATATAAATTAAATGCTTCTAATGACTGTTAGAAGCACCTTGAATCCACATGGAGAGAGGAGTTTCTACCATAACCACCCGGTTTTGGTAAATCGTCCCAAAGGAGAAGCGCATATGAGTGCGAAGACCTACGACAAAAGAACCGCCGCGTTTGCGGGGTTTGTGATTCAGAACATGCCTGCGGGCCTCACCGACGAGATTATGCAGGGCTGGATGGATAATCCGTCCGCCATGAAGAAATTCCTTGCTGGCCTTGTGCCGCCGGAAGTCTCATTCATCTCGATCGTCGCGACTACCCATCTCGACGCCGTGAAAGGCAAGAAGACCGCCAAGTGCTTTACCGACGACTGGTACTATCGTAGCGACGATTTCGATCGCTGGCTCGGCAAAAGCCAGCCCGACGCGGACTCGTGTACCGTCTCGGCATGCGCGATGGGCAAGGACTGGCTGTTTGTGGAAGCTGCGCGTGCCCTGCCGGGCGTCGGACAGACTTCGGACATCGCAGTGCTCGGCCGCTCGCTCATTGCCTGTGGCTATACCGTTACCCTGCCGCAAATCGAGGACCTGAAGGTTCGCACGGAACGTGGCGAGGATACCGGCATGCGTACCGACGGCTATGGGAACTTTTTCTTCGTCGAAACAGGCGATCCGGAGAATCCCGTCTCGGTCGGCTACGTCTGTCGCGTTGACCGCGGTTGGGTCGCCGACGTCTTCCGGCTCGGCCGCGACGATCGCTGGTACGTCGACTATCGGCTCCTCGTCCGTAACTTGGACGCTTCGAGACTCTGACCCTTGGTCCCTATATTCGGGCGTCTACTCCATACCCCTTTCTCGCGCCGCGCGAGGAAGGGGTATACTTTTGCATGAACACGCTGGCATCGCAGGCGAACGGCTTGCGGTGGCGAGGTTCCGGGTGTAATCCCTGAAAAAGAAAACAAGTTGGTGCATCGCACTGGAGGGCTAACGGCCCCAGATCAGATACAGTCCGGAGAGTACTCGATGGGCAGTGGCGACAACGCTTGCGTTACGGATGGTGCGGTGCACGATGCGTCTCGGTCGGCAACGTCAATCGCTGGAACGTCGACAATCGGTTCCTCGTCCGAAACAAGTATTCTTCCTGCGAATGTGGAGGTGCGGGGAATCGAACCCCGGTCCGAATCCGGCCAAGAAAGCGAATCTACGACGCGTAGTCAGCGTTAGTGTCTACGGCAGGATGCGAGGAACGCAGACGAAACCATTCCTGCCCGATCCCTTGTTTAGATGCGCCCTTCGGGAGCGGGGGCATCGATTCTGCAGATGATTCCACCCCGGCCTCCGGCTGCAGAATCCCGGGAGGCGGGATGTCGCGTAGGCGAGGGGCCGTTAGGCCGTTGCGTACGCGAACGCGAAATCCTTCATACCGAAGTATGGAGACTTCACGCTTGCAAGAGTGTTCTTGGCAAGTTTGGTTGCTCGTTGGATTTGGAGTGTCATACGAGCGTGCACTGCGTCGCACGTCTCTCAAGGTACAGACCGTCAAAGCCGGTCACCCCCAGAAAATACAGGATAGCATCCCGTGCTTTCTGCGAGCGATCACGCCGGACGAGCGGTTTTCAGGACGCGTTCCGCTTCGCGCTCGGCCGTGCGCCGCTTCAGGTCTTCGCGGCGATCGGCCTTGCCTTTGCCGCGGACAATAGCGACGCGCGCCTTCACAAGATTGCGCGCAGTATATACCTCAATCGGGATAATTGTCAACCCTTTCTTCGATTCGGCAGCAGCGAGCTCGGCCAGCTCTTTTTTCGTGAGCAGGAGCCGCCGTGCCCTTTCCGGATCATAGCCCTTCCGCGCGTTTGCCGTCTGGTACGGCGGGATAGTCATGCCGGTGAGAAACGCCTCGCCGCCGCGCACTACCACCCGTGCGCCCTCGAGAGAGCCGAGCCGGTTTCGCAGGGCTTTCACTTCCTGGCCGGACAGTTCGATGCCTGCCGCAAAACTCTCAAGCGGCGTATATTTCAAGGAGAATTTCTTGTTTTCGATAAGGGTCATGAGAAGAGTTTTTCGACATCTTCGCGCTTAGCGAGGATATCGTCCTTGCCCATCTGGTATGCTTCCGCCACTTTCCTTCGTACGCGAGTAAAGGTGCCGACCGGAAGCGGATAAGAAGGGCCGACGACAAGCAGCTCGACGTCGGAAGGAAGGTGGTCCCATTCGGCGCGGCGCATGTCGTGCAGCACAAGCTGCCGGACCATCGGGCGAGCGAGAAGCGCGGAAATCCTGATAAACCACTTCATCGCGCCGGTAAGCTTGATGGTATTAGTGATGACGAGGATTTTCGTCGCGCCTTCCCGTCGCGCCTTCCGGATGAGCTCCACCATGTTTACGTTTACGTCGCCGTCGATGTAGGAATGGCCGCCAAGACGTACCGCGCCGCCGTACAGGAACGGAATCGCTTTTGCCGCCCGCATCACTTCATACGGGTCGAACCATGTCCCGTTGCTGACGTACTGCGTGCGGCCGGTATCAAGGTCGGTGACGGGGACGAACCAGCGCGTCGGCGTCGCCGCAAGCACGCTCTCATCGAGCGGCAGCTCTCGCCGCAGGATGGTATCGACGACGTAATCAAGCCGAAGCTTGGGCGGGAACGTGCGTACGATCTCGGATGCGGGGAGATAATGCAACCACACTTTTTCTATATCGGCGTACTGGCCGGCAAGATAGTAGAACATCGCGCCGACCGAGCCCGAGGCGCTTATGAAGATATCGGGTTCTTTGATACCAAGCTCTTTAGCGAGCGCGACGAGCGCGCCTGCGGCATAGGCGCACTTCATGCCGCCGCCGGACGTGATGAGCGCGACTTTCTCTTCCTTCATGTGCAGAGTATAGTACCTTTCATGGCGAGCGCATCTCCAAAAAAACCGAAGGATATTCCTACTGGCCGGCAGAGGAAAAAGATCACAACGCCGCTCAAGGGGCGGAGCCCTCTGCTTTGGCGTCCTGGCGGCCCTTCGTTCTTCAGCAATCTCATAACGACGATCCTCATATTCCTCATACTCATGAGCGCGTACTCGCTCGTATCGGGACTCGTACAGCCATCGAACGAGATACCGCTTTCAACGGTCGCTGCCGACGTCGCCGCGGGGAAGGTGAAAGCGATCATCGTGAACGGCGATACGCTCGACCTCACCTACGAGGACGGCACGCAGAAGACCTCGCACAAAGATCCTTCCGCCGGGCTTCCGGAGACGCTCGCGACCTACGGCGTGACGCCTGCGGAACTGGAAAAGGTGTCGATGACGATACAAGGACAATCGGGATTCCAGTTCTGGTTCCTCACGCTCGCGCCGATTATCCTGCCGCTTCTTTTCATCACGTTCTTTTTCTGGTTCCTCTCGCGGCAGGTGCGGGGAGCGGGAATGCAGGCCTTCAGCTTCGGGCAATCGAAAGCGCGCATCATCGATCCCGCCGACTCTACGCAGCGGGTCACCTTCGCGGACGTTGCGGGCGCGCGCGAGGCGAAAGAGGAGCTTCTCGAGATAGTCGATTTTCTCAAGAACCCGAAGAAGTTTCTCGATATCGGTGCCCGCATCCCGAAAGGCATCATTCTCATGGGCGCGCCCGGCACGGGCAAGACGCTGCTTGCGCGCGCCGTCGCCGGGGAGGCCGGCGTGCCGTTCTTCTCGATTTCTGGTTCTGAGTTCGTCGAGATGTTTGTCGGGGTGGGCGCCTCGCGAGTCCGCGACCTCTTCCAGATGGCGAAGAAAGCCGCTCCGGCGATCATCTTTGTCGACGAGATCGATGCGGTCGGGCGCGTGCGCGGCACAGGCGTAGGCGGGGGGAACGACGAGCGCGAACAGACGCTGAATCAGATCCTTGTCGAAATGGACGGTTTCGAGCCGACCGAGAAGGTCGTGGTCATCGCCGCGACGAACCGTCCCGACGTCCTCGATCCGGCGCTCCTGCGTCCCGGGCGCTTCGACCGGCGCGTGACAATCGACCTTCCCGACAGGAGAGACCGCGAAGAGATCCTAAAGATCCACGCGCGCAAAAAGCCCTTCGGGCCGGACGTGGACCTCGCGGTCATCGCCGAACGTACCCCCGGCTTCTCGGGCGCGGAATTGTATTCGCTTATGAACGAAGGAGCAATCCTCGCCGCGCGCGACTCTCGAAAAGAGGTTACGCAGTACGATCTCATACGTTCCATAGAAAAGGTGATGCTCGGTCCCGAACGCAAATCCCATCTCCTTTCGAGAAAAGAAAAGGAGCTTACGGCATACCACGAGGCCGGCCATGCGCTCGTTTCTTCGGTTCTCCCGAATGCCGACCCGGTGCATAAGATTTCGATCATCAGCCGCGGCCGGGCGGCCGGCTACACGCTGAAGCTCCCGTTCGAGGACAAGAAGATGCAGTCCAGGAAACAGTTTCTCGACGATATCGCCGCAACGCTTGGCGGCTACGTCGCGGAAGAGATGCTCTTTGACGACGTGACGACCGGACCCTCCAACGATCTCGTGGTCATCACCGCGCTCGCGCGCAACATGGTCGCGCATTACGGCATGAGCGAGAAGCTCGGTCCCATCGCCTTCGGTGAACGCGAGCTCGGGCGCGAGCCGTATTCCGAACAGGTCGCCGCGCAGATCGACGCGGAAGTTTCGCGCCTCATCGAGGAGGCGAAGACCCGCGCGGAGAACGTTATCAGGGATCATCGCGGCGCGCTCGATGCCATCGCAAAGGAGCTCATCGAAAAGGAGACCGTCGAACGCGGCGATTTCGAAAAGATTCTCATAGCGAACGGCATCATGCCAAAGAAGCGCGCAGAAGAAGGCGTCCTCATCGCACCCGCTCCGGATGGTACGGTGTAACTTTCCTCAAATAGTCCGCCTCCCTGGACTCGAACCAGGAACCGCAGAGGTATAAGCTCTGTGCTCTAACCATTGAGCTAGAGGCGGTGCTGATTCGTACTGTAACGCACCGCTATTCCAAATGCACCTCCTCGTCGGCCGCGCGGGCACGCGCCGCGAGGGCGGGGTGACCCTGTAAGTCCGGGTCCTTGGCGACGAGCCGCGCCGCCTCGGTGCGCGCCGCCTCGACAAGCTTGAGATTCTTCAGCGCCTCCATCGCGATGTCGGAGATGCCCCACTGACGGCCGCCCGCAAGCTCGCCCGCCCCGCGCAGCGCGAGGTCGTATTCGGCGAGCTCGAAGCCGTTTTTGGCGCTCGTGAACGCCTTGAGCCGGTCTTTCGTATTCTGTCCGAAAGATTCCGGCAACGCGAAACAATAGGCTTGGTGGGTGGAGCGGATCACGCGCCCGCGCAGCTGATGCAGCTGCGCGAGCCCGAAACGCTCGGCGCCTTCGATAAGGATGACCGTCGCGTTCGGGATGTTCACGCCGACTTCGACGACCGAGGTTGCGACGAGGATGTCGACCGCGCCCCGCTCGAACCGTTTCATCACGTCTTCTTTCTCTGCCGGGCGCATCTTGCTGTGCAGGATGCCGATGGTCGCTTCCGGGAATACGTTTTTCTGCAGGCGCGCCGCTTCGGCTTTGACCGACTTTGCCTGGAGCGCAAGCTCTTTTGCCGGATCGGGCTCGTCGATGCGCGGACAGATGACGTACGCCTGGCGGCCGAGAGCGAGTTCTTCGCGTACGCGCGCGTACGCGTCCTCGCGTTTCTCCGGGCCGAGCACCTCGGTGATTATCGGCTTCCTTCCCGCCGGCATCTCGTCGAGGAGCGTGAGATCGAGGTCGCCATAGATGGTGAGCGCGAGCGTACGCGGGATAGGCGTCGCGGTCATCGAAAGGAGGTGCGGCGCGACCGCGCCCTTTGTCGCCAGC
>JAJXUQ010000013.1 GCA_021782685.1 bacterium | reverse complement strand
GAACGGCATCGACGCTTCCCGGACGGCGCTTATCGCGGGCGACAGTCTCGAAAACATCACGGGAACGTTCGACGTTATCTGCGCCAATCCGCCGTACGTCGACCCTGCCGGCATCGCCGACATCGACCCCGAGATGCGTTACGAGCCGCATATCGCCTTCTTCGGTTCGGAGGACGGGTTCGCGCAGCACCGCGAGCTCATCCGGGAAGGGAAGAAGTATCTCACGCCCCGCGGCGCGCTCTACGTCGAGTGCGACATGACCCAGGCGGAGGAGCTCAAAAAGGCTCTTGCCGCTACCGACTGGCGGTATGAGTTCTGGAACGATCCTTACGGGAACGAAGGCGTGATGGTGTTGCGGCGTTCTTGAAAGGACGGTAGCGTACCTTGCATGAAGCCGCGTCGCGCGTCATCCGTATCCCGTACGCCGAGCTCGTCGTGGGGCGAAGTGGCGGCGTGGTACGACAGCCTGCTTGAGGGAGACGTCGTCACCTATCAGGCACGCGTCATCCTGCCCAATCTCATGCGCGTGCTCGGCCTGCGACGCGGCGAGAAAGTCATCGATATCGCCTGCGGACAAGGGTTTTTTACCCGCGCGTGCGCGCAAGCGGGAGCTTCGCCGGTCGGTACCGATATCTCGAGAGAGCTTATCTCGCTGGCTCGCGAGAAGTCCTCGCGAGAGATACCGTTCCATGTCGCTCCTGCGCACCGGCTGCGTTTTGCCGAGCGCGGCGCGTACGATACGGCGCTCATCGTGCTTGCCATCCAGAACATAGAGCGCATGGACGCGGTTTTCGCGGAGGCAAACCGCGTTCTCGCGCCGCACGGGCGCATGGTGCTCGTCCTCAATCATCCGGCATTCCGCGTACTGAAGCACTCAAGTTGGGGGTATGACGATCAGGCGCGCATACAGTATCGCCGCGTGGAGCGCTATCTCTCGGGCAAAAAGGTGCTCGTGGACATGCATCCGGGGAAGAAAGACGGCGCACACACCGTTTCCTACCACCGTTCGCTCCAGGATATTTCGAAGTCGCTGCACAAAAACGGTTTCGCCATCTCCCGGCTCGAAGAATGGATCTCGCATCGCGTGAGCGGGAAGGGTCCGCGGCAGAAAGCGGAAGATATCGCGCGCAAGGAGATACCGCTTTTCATGATGCTCGAGACGGTCAAGATCGACCGACCGCGCGGCGCATAAAGAAAAACGCACACTATTCGTGTGCGTTGCGGATCGAGGAGCTTTTCGGCTATTCGCGCATACGATTTTTCCGATCGTACGCACGACTTATTTCCTCGTGTCTGGCAAGAAGGTTTTTGAAATCCTCACCGGTGGCAGCGAGCATGACCGCGGGGGCCTTCTCGATGCCCGGCATGTTGTCTTGCCGAGCCATCTCCTTGAGTCCGAGCTTCTGATAAAAAAGAACGTGCCGCGGATTGACGACGATGATGGCCGCATCGGCCCCTTCAGCGCTCGTCCGCACTATCGCTTCGCGAATGAGCGCTTGGCCGATGGCGTTCGTTCCCGATCTCCACATTCCTACACGCACGGCGAAGCTGCCATAGTAAGCGATCTTCTTCGACAGGCCGCGAACGCAGGACGTCTCGGTAGGAAACACGCTATCGGTAGGGATCTCTCCCCGATCATAAGTGACCGACATGGTCCCGACGATTTCGCCGTCTATTTCCGCCACGAGGGCAAATTGATTCTCCAGAAAACACTGCTCTGTTACCCTCGATTGAGAGCAGTATCCGCGGACGTTATACGCGTCCACCCGAAGCCTTTCGATATCCTGAAAGTCAGAGGGCGCAGCGGCACGAACAGAGATCTGAAGCATAATCAACTCCCCAATAACGATGAACTAAACGGGCGAGGTTTTACCCGATCCAAAATCTAACGATAATTTATACTATCATGGACATCTTGTCAAACACGTTGCCTTAAGGTCTTTTTTCCCGCTTCGGCTCCCGTATCCCGATGGCGGAAAGGAAAACGGCGAGCTCTTCGCCGCGGAGCGGACGCCACTCCCCGGCCGCGAGGCCGTCGAGCCCGATGTTGAGTATCCGAATGCGCTCGAGACCGACGACCTGGTTATGGAGCGCAGCAACCATGCGGCGTATCTGATGCTTTTTGCCTTCGGTGAGCGTGATAACGAAGCTTTTCGGTCCGGTCTTGCGGACCGTGCACGGCGCGGTCAGGTAGCCTTCGATATTGACGCCCGCCTCCATCGCCTTCTTGAAGCCGTCGCGCAGCGGCTCGGCCGTGCGCACGCGATATTCCTTGTCGTGCTCGCGGTCGGGGTTCAGGAGCCGGTCGGTCACGCGGCCGTCGTTCGTGAGGATGATGAGACCGCTCGAATCCTTATCGAGGCGGCCCACGGGGAACACGTCCCGCATACCGCGGTCTTGCGTGCCGCGCGCCTCCTTCGCGACGCTCTGCCTGATATCCTTCTCGCCCGTCTGCGGGGAGTGCGTGATGACGCCGACCGGCTTATTATAGGCGAAATAGAGGTATTTCTTCGGCGGGTTCTTCCCGCGCAATTCGACCCGGTCGCCTTCGTTCACCTTGTCGCCGAGCTTAGCGGCGCGCCCGTTGATGAACACTTTATTCCGAGCGACGAGTTCGTCGGCTTCCCGGCGCGTCGCGACGCCTTCCTGCGCGAGATATCTATTGATGCGCATCGGGTACGGGCGGGCGGCTTTCACGGCAGATTCCGGCATGCCGGCACTATAGCGCATTTTCCCTTTTTCTCCCGAGTACGTTATGGTGCATCGAATGAAGAAAGAAGAAGGCGTCCTCCGGTTCGAGAAAGTCTCGTTCGAATACGGACATAACAAGCCGATCCTTGACGAGGTCGATTTCGTGCTGCGCCGCGGGATGAAACTCGCGGTGATGGGTCAGAACGGCGCGGGGAAGACGACGCTCTTCTCGCTCATGACGGCCGCGCGCGCACCCGAGAGCGGCGAGATACACGCGGCGCACGGCATGAAGGTGGCGCTCGCGGCGCAGGTCATCCCGCGCGAGAAGATGGAGCTCTCCGTGCGCGACTTCTTCGGATCGTATTTCGATACGAAAGTGCATGACATCGACCCCAGGATCGACGAGGTGCTCGAAGTGGTCAATCTGGAACGGCACGAGAAGCTGCACGACCGGATCGTGAGGAGCTTTTCGGGCGGACAGCAGGCGCGCCTCCTCCTCGCTTCCGCGCTCATCCAGAACCCGGACCTTCTCCTCCTTGACGAGCCGACGAACAATCTCGACAAGGCCGGCATCGAGCACCTCACGCGGTTTCTCGTCGAGTACCCTTCGACCTGCGTCGTCATCTCGCACGACGCGGATTTCTTGAACGCTTTCACGACCGGCGTGCTCTACCTCGATGTCTTCACGCGGAAGATCGAACAGTACGCGGGGAACTATACCGACGTGCAGCGCGATATCCTCGCGCGCATCGATAAGGAGAACAGGAAGAACGCGCAGCTCGCGAAGAAGATCCAGGAGAACAAGGACAAGGCGAACTTTTTCGCGCAGAAGGGCGGCAAGATGCGTCTCGTCGCCAAGAAGATGCGCGCCGAGGTCGAAGAAATGGAGGAGGAGAAAGTCGAGGTGCGCAAGGAGGACAAGACCATCCGGCCTTTCATCATCCCCTTCCAGGAGAATCTTAGCGGCGTTATCTTCTCTCTCGCTTCGTACTCGGTTTTGAAAGGGAAGAAACCCGTGAAGAAGAAGACGAACATCTCGCTCCGGAAGAATAGCCATCTTCTCCTGAAAGGGCCGAACGGCATCGGCAAGAGCACGCTCCTCGAAGCGGTTGCGCGCGGCAGCACGGAGGGCGCGAATATCGCCGAGGGGGTAAGAGTCGGCTACTACCGCCAGGATTTCTCCACGCTCGACTTCGATCAGACGGTATTCGACGCGCTCCGGAAGGCCATGGACCGGCCCGACGAACACCGGTTGCGCTCCGTCGCCGCCGGATTCCTTATCACGGGCGACATCATCCACACGAAGATCGGTAGCCTCTCGGAAGGGCAGAAGGGGCTCGTCGCATTCGCTTCGCTCGTGCTCGAACGCCCGGGGCTTCTCATCCTCGACGAGCCGACCAACCACATCAACTTCCGGCACCTGCCCGTCATCGCGAAAGCGCTCGACGCGTACGAGGGCGCGCTGATCCTCGTCTCGCACGTTCCCGAGTTCGTCGCGCAGATACGCATCGATGAAGTCCTCGACCTGGAGCGCTGATGGCGGGGTATTGACTTTTTATTTCTTTAGTGTATTCTTTAATAAGATACATCAGACAGGAGTTATCAATGAAATTCGATCAGAGTTCCTTTAAGAAAGAGCTACAAGATAAGAAAAACGCAACGGTTCTCATCGTGCTTTGTGTTGTCCTTGTCCTCTATCTCATCTTCGGTGTCAATTGGGACTGGGTGTTTGGGTTTCGGCAATAACGCCCGGTCTCTGACACCACGCGAATCCCCGGCTTTTTCAAGTCCGGGGATTTTTATTTACCACCTGCGGTCTGGCAGGCAGGCCGCATGGCTTATACTGAATGCCTATGGAGAAAAGGAAGTTTCGCAAAGAAGTCGAGCACCTCTTCAAGGCGCCGGCGGAAATCCTCGAAGAGGGCGTTGAGCTTACGGAGCGCGAAGAGAAGGTTCTGGTCAGCAAGGTGCCGCTCAAACGCGCGGAGGAGTATTGGGAGACGCTCGGTCCCGGACTTACCGCCGGTGCCGCCGATGACGATCCTTCCGGCATCGCTACGTATTCGCAAGCGGGCGCTCACTATGGGTTCCAGCTCATCTGGCTTTCGCTCTTCACCTTTCCTTTCATGGCCGTCGTGCAGGAAATGTGCGCGCGTATCGGGCTCGTCTCGGGCCAGGGTCTCGCGGCGAATATCCGGCGCCACTATTCCTCGAGCGTGCTCTACACGGTAACGGCGCTCCTCTTCTTCGCCAATGCGCTCAATATCGCCGCCGATCTCGGCGCGATGGCGGCGGGAACCCGTCTCTTGTTCCCCAAAGCTGGGATCGAATCGCTCGTCATCCTTTTCGCGCTCGTGAGCCTGATGCTTCAGATATTCACCACCTATGCGCGGTACGCGAGATACCTGAAGTACCTCACGCTCGCGCTGCTCTCGTACGTCGTCGTCGCGTTTGTCGTCCAGCTTGATTGGGGCGAAGTCCTCTATCATACGCTCGTCCCCTCGCTGTCTTTCTCGAAGGACCAGATATTCCTCATCGCCGCCGTCCTCGGCACGACGATCTCCCCCTATCTCTTTTTCTGGCAGACTTCCCAGGAAGTCGAGGAGGAGATACAACACGGCGAAAAGACCGTCAGCGTGCGGCGCGCGCAGGTGAATGCGCATGCCGTGCGCTCGATGCGCACGGACGTATGGAGCGGCATGTTTTTTTCGAATCTCATCACCTTCTTCATCTTTGCCGCGTGCGCCGGCACGCTGTATGCGCACGGCATTACGAATATCGCTACGGCGGATCAGGCGGCGCTCGCGCTCAAGCCTTTCGGACAGTTCGCCTTCCTCCTCTTCGCGCTCGGCATCGTCGGGACAGGGCTTCTCGCGGTGCCGGTCCTCGCGGGCTCGACCGCATACGCGCTCGCCGAAAGCCTGGGGTGGAAGTACGGCCTCTATCGGAAGCTGAAGCAGGCGTACGCGTTCTATGGCGTCATCATCGTCTCGATGCTGCTCGGCATCGCCGCGAACTTTGCGCATCTCGACCCGATACGCGGGCTCATCTATGCCGCGGTCGCGAACGGCATCATCGCGCCGCTCATCCTTTTCTTCGTGGTGCGCCTCTCCGGTAACCGGCAGCTCATGGGCGAATACGCGAATCATCCGTTTGTTTCCTTCCTCGGCTGGTTCACCATAGGCGCCATGGCGGTTTCGGGCGTCGCCGCCATCGCGACGCTGTTCTGAAATGTACGCAGCTTTCCCGCACCTCTCGCGGACTGCTATACTCACCGGTAGCCACTCGCGGTATGGACGACGCTTTTGAAACCGGATCAAACCTTGAGACCGCGGCTCCGGCGGTCGGCCGGAGCGTGTTCGGGGCATTTTGCTACTGGTACGTCGCGATCGCGCCGAGGAACATCATCGCCATCTGGAAAGACTATCTTATGGCGAACCTCAATTATTTCTCGATCGCGTTCCTTCTGCGGACGCTCATCGCGCCGTGGCACCGCGATACCGAGACTTATGGCGGCGGGTTTGACGTTGCCCTTTATGCGCGCGTCATCATCGTAAATACCGTCTCGCGCATCGTCGGGTTCCTGATCCGCTCGACGACGATACTCATCGGGCTTATAGCGGAAACCGGTATCCTCGGTATCGGCCTGCTCGCTCTCGCCTTGTGGTTCTTGGTTCCGTTCCTTATCTTCTTCGGATTTACGTACATGCCGGCCATCCACCTTTCCGTGCCGCAGTTCCCGACATTTCCGGCTATTCCGCTGCTGAACTTCACTCCTTCGGTTCATGGAATACGTTAAACCACAGAGTGCGCGTCTTTATCGTGCGGTACGTCTCGGCCGTATCTTGCCGACCTCGTTCACGCGCGCCGTCGCCTGGACTGGTGCACTCGCCGCGCTCGTCCTTTTCGGCTTCTGGCTCTTCGGCGTTGGCGGGGCGCAAAGCTGGTATGGGGCGCTGCTTGCGACGGCTATCGCATACGCCGCATTCGTATATACGACCTTCTTCGAGTCCTATCTCAAGACTTCTTCCGTGCCCGAGCAAGGGGAAGAAAACCTTGCCGAATACCTGGATTACCAGGCGCTCAATGTCGTGGCTGCATATCACGGCGACGAGCTCTCCGCTCTGCTGCTTCCTCTGCTTATGGTTCCCGGCATGGATTTCGTCCTCGCGCGCATCGGCACGACGCCGCGAGAATTCCGCCGCGCGCTCCTGGAGTACCTGCGCTCCTCTCTCCCGCCGGCCGCCGGAGAGCAGCTGCCGGACTTTCTCCGCTCCTGTCTCGAGGATCGTCGTGCACGCTCCCTCCCGCTCCTGCTCTCGTGGCGTGATCTTTTCTACGGTCTCGCGTCCCACTCGCCATTCTTAGCGCGCTTCCTTCTCGATGCTAGGCTCGAGGTATCCGATGTGCGTACCTTGCTTGCGTGGCAGGAAGAGAACGAGGCGGAACGGGCGCGCCGCCGCCGGTTCTGGAGCAGGTATAACCTGATGCGCACGCGCAGTATCGGCAGGAGCTGGGCTTCCGGCTACGCGCCGAACCTCGAAAAATATGCCGTAGAAGTGAACAAGTATGCCGGACGCGGTTTCTCTCCTCACTTGTACGGCCGTCGGAGCGAGACGGAAGCAGTCGAGCGGATACTCGCACGAGACGGGAAGAATAACGTCATCCTCGTCGGCGACGCGGGCGTCGGCAAGCTGCTCACGGTGTCCGCGCTCGCGGAACGGATTGCGCTCGGCAGCGCGCTCGCGGCGATTTCCCACAAGCGCGTGCTTCAGCTTCAGGTAGGCGCGCTCACTGCCGGGCTTACGGATGAGAACGAGATCGAAGCGGCTCTTCAGGCGGTACTGGATGACGCCGTGCGCGCGGGCAATATCATCCTCCTCATCGAGAATATCCAAGACCTGTTCGACAATTCGCACGCGGTCGGGACCGTGGACGCCACGCAAGTGCTCCTGCCGTATCTCGCCTCCGCGCGGCTGCAGATCATCGGCCTTACGACCTATGAGGGCTATCATGAAAGCATCGCCGCGCACGCCGACCTGGCGCGCCTCTTCGAGAAGGTTGAGCTGCGCGAGCCGACCAAGGAAAACGTCTACGCTATCTTGCGCGACATCATCCCGCGGATCGAAGCGCATGATCGCGTATGGATACTCTATCAGGCGGTACGAGCGGCGGTGGAACTTTCCGATCGCTACATAAAGAATGTCCCTTTCCCGGAGAAGGCCATCGACCTCCTACAGGAAGCGGCGGTCCTCGCAAGCGCCAAAGGCGGCAGTCTCGTCACTGCCGCGCATGTGGAAGAGGTCGTCCGCACAAAGACGCACATACCGATCGGAGAGATAGGGAGGGAAGAACAGGACGTGCTGCTCAACCTCGAGTCCGCGCTCCATGCGCGCGTGATCGGGCAGGATGAGGCTATTTCCGCCATCGCAAATGCGCTGCGCCGCGCCCGTTCCGGCATCTCTTCCGCGAAGAAGCCCATCGGATCGTTCCTCTTTTTCGGACCGACCGGCGTCGGCAAGACCGAGACCGCGAAAGCGCTCGCGGCCGCGTATTTCGGTTCGGAAAAACGCATGGCGCGCTTCGACATGTCAGAATATCAGTATCCCGACTCCATACACCGGCTCATCGGCCATGACAGCGAGCGCGGTATCCTCACGACCGAGATCATGGACCACCCGTTCTCGCTCCTCCTGCTCGACGAGATCGAGAAGGCGCATCCGGATATCCTGAACGTCTTCTTGCAAGTGCTTGATGACGGCCGTCTCACCGATACGCTCGGCCGTACGGTAGACTTCACCAACACGATCATCATCGCCACGTCGAACGCCGGCGCCGAGCTCATCCGCGAGTCGATCGCGCAAAACGGCCGGGACGAGCCCGGTTTCCGGGAACGCATCCTCGAGGAGCTCGAGCGGCGCGGCATATTCCGTCCGGAATTCCTCAACCGCTTCGATGCTGTCGTGCTGTTCAAGCCGCTCAGCGAGAGCCAGACGAGCCAGGTGGCGAAGCTCCTTCTCGACGACCTCAATGCGCGCCTCAAGGAGAAAGACATCACGGTCATCGCGGATGAGGCGGTCCTGGCAAGGCTCGTGAGCCTCGGCTTCGACCCGGAGTTCGGCATGCGCCCTCTGCGCCGCGTCATACAGGACAAGGTGGAGAACCTCGTCGCGCTGAAACTCCTTTCGGGCGCCCTGAAGCGCGGCGATACGCTTACGCTTGCGCCCGAAGACGTGAGCGCGTAGCGCGCGAGGTTGCACCGGCGGCGTTTCGTTGTATATTGCACATATCGGCCCGCACGGCCATTTTTATTTATGGAAATCAGGAATATCGCCATCATCGCTCACGTCGACCACGGGAAGACGACCCTGACCGACGCCATACTCAAGCAGACCGGCGCAGCGCCGGAGGGCGCTTCGATGGACAGCGACGCGCTCGAGCGCGAGCGCGGCATCACCATCTACGCGAAGAATGCGGCGGTCGAGTATAACGGCACCAAGATAAATATCGTCGACACGCCCGGCCACGCCGACTTCGGCAGCGAGGTCGAGCGCGTGCTGCGCTCCATCGACTCGGTGCTGCTCGTCGTCGACGCGGCCGAAGGGCCGATGCCGCAGACCCGTTTCGTATTGAAAAAGTCATTGGAGCTCGGCCTCCGGCCCATCGTCGTCATCAACAAGATCGACAAGCCGGCGGCTGACCCCGCGCGCGCCGAGGAACAGGTGCTCGAGCTCTTCCTCGAGCTCGGCGCTTCCGACGAACAGTCCGATTTCCCGGTCGTCTACGCGATCGGACGCGAAGGGGTCGCGATGAAGAAGCTCGACGACGAGCGCAAGGACCTCACGCCGCTCCTCGACACCGTCCTCGAGAAGGTCCCCGCCGCCAACCGCGACGCCGCTCCGGACGCGCCGCTCATGCTCCAGCCCTTCAATCTTGCCTACGACAACTTCCTCGGCCGCATCGCCGTCGGCCGTCTGTACGCGGGGACCGTCCGTCCGAACCAGAATGTTTTCATAAAGAAGCCGGACGGGGAGACACGCCAGGGCCGCGTCACGAAAGTCTTTACCTTCAAGGGGCTTGAGCGCGTCGACACGAACGAGGCATCTGCCGGAGACATCGCGCTCATCGCGGGGCTTCCCGACATCTATATAGGCGAGACGGTAACGACCGACGAGAACGCCGCGCTCCTGCCTGCCATCGCGGTCGACGAGCCGACCATCACGCTCAACTTCCTCGTCAACAATTCGCCGTTTGCCGGCCGGGAAGGGAAGTATGTGACGAGCCGCCAGATCCGCGACCGGCTCGAGCGGGAGCTCGAGGTGAACGTCGGCCTGAAAGTCGATTTCACGAGCGCCGACGCGTTCCGCGTGTCGGGCCGCGGCGAGCTGCACATCGCCATCCTCCTTGAGAACATGCGCCGCGAAGGATACGAACTCCAGGTCTCGCAGCCGCAGGTCATCCTCCGCGAGGAGGAGGGCGTAAAGAAGGAACCCTTCGAGGAGGTCGTTAT
>JAJXUQ010000012.1 GCA_021782685.1 bacterium | reverse complement strand
TATGTTCCCTGCCCATGCGCATCGCGCGTGCGAAGAGCCGGCGCAAAGGCATGTGCGGCGCGGCGCGAAGCAGTTCCTCGACAGCGACCGCCTGCCCTATCGCCGCGTCATAGAGGATACCGAGCGCACCGACGAGCATCGCACCGAGCAAAAGGCCGATAAAATCGAAGTGCCCGTGCATCGCGAAACTCAAGTCGACCGTGTTTTCGTCGGCAATACCCGAAAGCTGCAACGCGGAAATCGCCAGGTGCGCGATGAGCGCGGTAACGGCGATGGTCGCCAGAAGCCCGAGAACGGCGGCGCTCGTGGTGCGGTTCACGCCATGCGTGAGATAGGATCCGAAGACGACGATCAGCGCCGAGACGCCGGCCGCGACGACGACGGGGTTATACCCGGCCGCGATGCCGGGTAAGAGCGCGTAGAACACAAGCAGGATGCTTGCGAGGAGCGAGAGGAGGCCCCGCGCGCCCGTCCAGCCGCCGACCACGATGACCGCAAGGATGAATATGCCGAGCAATGCGCCGAGCGCCGGCAGACGGTCGGGTTCGAGCACCGTGTACGCATCGACTCCGCCTGCCTGGTCTATCGTATGAGTGAGGAAAAAGACATCTCCGGATTTCAAAGCGAAACGATCGTTTTCGACCGTTACGATCTTCCCTTTATCTGCGCCGGAAAGGACGAGCGCCGAAAGCGTCTGGTACGTCGCCGAATTATCGGTACCGGGGATGTTTTTGATCTGTACGTTTTCGATCGAGAGTACGCGCGCTTCCTCGACAAACGAAGAGCTCGAGGTCGACGCCGTCTGAGCCTGCGCATGCGCACATGGCGCGCAGAGTGCGGTAATAAAGAGGAGAGCTGTCAGGGGTCGGGACATCGTTCTCTATCCGGCCATATGCACGACAAGATAAAGCAGGGCCGCGCCAAGGAGCGTCATGAGTGTAGTGAGCGCGCGCGGATGCCGATGGTGGCTCTCGGGAATGAGGTCGCTCGCCGAAAGATACAGGAACGTACCGACGAAAATGGCGAGGATAAGCCCAATCGCAGCGTCGGGGATGCGGAAGAGGAGCGTCGACGCGGCACCGGTAATCGGAGCGGCCGCATCGACCAGGAGCCATTTGAACGCGCGCCTCGGCTTCCCTTCATTGCGGAGCACGAGATTTACGGTGTTGATGCCGTCAGAGAAGTCATGCGTCAGCACCGCGGCGGCAATGATGATGCCGATCGTCGCGGAAGCCTGGAAGCCTACTCCGATAGCGACGCCGTCAAGAAAGCTATGCGCCGACAACGTGAGCGCGCCGAAAGACCCGCGCGACGCGCTCACGGCCGCCTCGCCGTCTTCTTCGTGCGTATGGAGGAGTATGAGCCGATCGAGGATGAGGTATCCGAAAAGCCCGAAGGCGACGAAAAGCGCGACGGTGGAAGCGCTGTGATACTTCGTGCCGAGACCTATCGCTTCCGGCAGGAGGTCGAAAAGCGCTACGCCGGCGACCGCGCCCGCCGAGAAACCGAGGATGAGATGCAGCTTGTCGCGGAAACGGAGCGCGAAGGAGCCGCCGATAAACGTAGCCGCTGAAGCTGCCAGAGCGACAAGAAGGACGGTCATGCTGCCATACTACCGCAGATTCGGGTCCTGTCCGCTATTGCGTATTGCGTCTATTTTGCAAGGGCTGCGTCGATCGCCGCTTTGAAGTTCGCGTACGGGTATGCGCCTTGAATGAGCTGCGTGCCGATGATGAAGGAGGGCGTCGCGTTGATGCCGAACTTCTGACCCTCGGCGCGATCAGCGTTGATCGCCGCGTCATACGCGGACTTGTTGGCGGCGACGGCGGCCTTCACGCTATTCACGTCGATGCCGGGGACGGAACCGGTGGTCTTCAGAAGCCATGCCAGATTTGCGCTGGCATCGAGGCTATTCTCCTGCGGCTGGTCGTTATAGAACGCAGTACGCCAATCGAGGAATTTGTCGGGATAGAGCGCCCATACCGCCCGCGCGTATTCGGCATCTACCATGGAGTTGGGTCCGAGGAAATTGAAGTCCTTGAAGACGACCTTCACTTTCCCCTCATTCACGTAGTCCTTGATGATCTGCGGCAAGGTCGCGACTTCGAATTGTTTGCAGAAGGGACACTGGTAGTCAGACCACTCCGCGAGCGTGACGGGCGCGTTCGGGTCGCCGATGAACGGCTCGCCGGCGATCGTCACGTCCTTGATGTCTACCGCCGGCGCGGTGCCTGCGCCCGGCGTGGGCGTCCCGGCGACAGGGTGCGAGCCATTCCAGAAAACCGCTCCGGCAATGAAAAGTCCGGCAAGTACGACGGCCGCCGGCAGATATAATTTGTTGCTGATCTCGTTCGTGTTCATATGGGAGAAATAGTAGCATAGATGCGCTGAGTGCAAGTGGTATACTATCGTTCTATGACTTCATTTGGGGAAAAAGTCTATGCATTGACGGCGAAGATCCCGAAAGGCAAGGTCGCCACCTACGGACAGATAGCCGCGCTTGCCGGATCGGCGCGCGCGGCGCGCGCCGTCGGACAGCTCATGGCACGCAACAAAGATCCGAAAGCCGTGCCCTGTCACCGCGTGGTAAGCGCGACCGGAGCGCTCACCGGCTATGCTTTCGACGGCGTTTCCATGAAGCGCAAGAAACTCATTGGTGAGGGCGTTTCCTTCAAAGGCACGCGGGTGGACCTCGCCACGGCGCTCTGGAAGAGCTGATTGTTCTTATTGATATTGAATATAGATAGGCGTAGGCATAAGCGAGAGCACTTCTGCGGGCGTGAGCATACCGGTTGATGGCGGTTTCAGATCCGCCTTGTAAAAAAGCTTGATACCGGTAAATTGCACCGGCTCGGAGTAGATGACCCTCCTATACGTCCCCTTCTTCTTCGCCTGCGAGCCCCACCCGTCCATATCCATCACTATCTGAACTTCGGGCAAGGGCTGGATAGCTCTGTAATCCGTTACCATGCTTTGCGTGAAGCGGTGTACGACGAGCACTTTCGGCGGCAGGTGATAGGTGTCCACGAGGCCGGCGAGGTATTGCGCTGCATAGTTTATGTCTGCGGCATCAAACGTACCGATGACCGTACCGGGCGGATTGCCGTACTTCATCGAGAACTCCGGGTCGATAGCGAGCTCGACTTGCGGCATCTGCAGATATTTCTCAAGCAGCGGGAGCTCGCGCTCAAGCGTGCTTTGTCCGACCTGCACGTCGAGAATCAGAAGCCCGTGCGCCTCATCCGCCATGTTGAGCGCTTGTTCGATCTGATCGTCCGGCATCCGGAGGATATATTTCCCTTCTTTACCCGCGCTCCCCTGTGCCACGACGGCAACATATTGGATAGCTGGCATGACCGGCGTGGTCGGATCTGCCGCTGTCCACTCGGCCGTCGTGCTCGCGAGCATCGCAAGAACCTGATCGGCCGGATATTCCCCTAAGACGCCCATCTGTTTTGAATAGAAGTTCCCATAGTAGGCGACGATGCGCTTGAAAGGCAGAATCGCACCGGCATCCGGATAGACCGTCTTCACCGGCCAGAGCCGCGGTGTCGAAGAAGTAGTCGAAGTCGAGGTGCTCGTCGCGCTCAGGTGGGCAAGCGCGCGGAGCCGCGCGTCATAAGCGGCTTTATCGAGCGTCGGGAGCGGGATGAAGAGTTCCGGCGCGTTTGCCGCTTCAGAACGATACTCTGTCGAAAAGAGGTTGGCATAGCCGAAAACGTAGACGAGCGCGAGCACGCCGGCGCCGGCGCCCGCCCCCCGTAGTATCGCCGTAGACATAGTAAGGATATTCTATCCGACGCCTTCGGAAAGCGCCAAAAGTAGGCAGGGAATAAGCCATTATGGTATACTTAAAAACAGATGTTCCTTGCGAGTAGCGGGGGGCATCCCGTGCGTTCGAAAGAGCGCTTCCATAAACATACCCTTGAGAGATAAGAGAGAAAGAAATATGGAAACAAAGACCACGCCCGAAGTCCCCGAAGTTGGAGGTATTGCCGATGAGAAAGAGAAGAAGATCCTGGTCATTGACGATAGAGTCAATTTCCGAGGAGAGTTCCGAAACCCAAAAGCGATTGAGGAGTTGAGAAGAATCTTCACGAACGAAGATTTCCTGCCATAACGTAAGTAAGTAAGAATGTAACGAAAAACCCCCGCTTACGTGGGGTTTTCTGTTTAAGAGAGAGCAATGGCCGCTCCGCAGGCCCGCGCCACTGAAACAAACCTTCCTTTCTGGCAGTATAAATAACAGAAGTGCTACCCTTTGTTCTTTAGGAGAAACCGATGAAGAGACCTACGCCCGTCTTTTGTTTGGCCCTAGCTTTGACGCTGTTTCAGAGCCCGGCATGGAGTCAGACAAAAAACGAGAAGGAAAACGCATGGCTGGAAGGCGTGCGAAGCGCGGCGCCGCACGCGATCAAGCGGTACGGCAGGATCATTACGGCCGCCGCGAAACGCTACGACGTGCCGCGCGAGTGGCTCGGCGGCATCATGCTCGTCGAAAGCTCGGGTGATGCTCTCGTACCCGGCGGGCTTATGCAGGCAGGAGAGAGTGCACAGCGCGCTACCGGAATTTGGTGTAATACGCGCGATCCGCGTTGTTCGATCGAAGTTTCGGCGGCGTATCTGAAGAAATTGCACCGCGTATACGGCCTTGACTGGCCGCGCGCCGTCCTCGCCTACAACAGAGGACCCGGGGCCGTACAACGGGTCAGGGATCTCTACCGGCATCAGTACCTCAACCGGTTCAGTCATGCGCTCGCCGTGTACAACGAAGCGCTCATGGCCGAAAGGTGAGGTCAGAACTTCTTACCCGCCACGGAACAACGTGGCGGTTTTTTTATGATTATTTCTCTCATGAAGCGATAAGGGAGACCACTGGTTCGTATCACGCGCCAAGAATACATGTCCTTTTACCTATTTATCTATATGCTTACGCGCAATTATATGAAAGACATGCCAGAACTTATTTCCTCCGGCAGCGGTTTTGCTAATGCCTTTTTCTTCCTCGTTATAGAAAACATCGAGATCATACGCGAGCAGTTTTTTTTCAAGCTCATTCTTTGAAACGAAGGTAAGCGTCGAATCATTATGCCACTCATCCTCCGGACCGAAGAAAGTGCCGCAAAAGATTCCGCCCATTTTTAGAGACCCGATAGCCATCGTGAGGACTTTCCAAAAATGTTCTTTTGAAACAAAAGGCAGGGCGTATTGAGCATTTACGAGGTCGTATTCGCCATCCGGCACAAAGTTTTCCATAGGGATTACAATCACAGTAAGGTTTGGGATACCCGATGTAAGATACTTGACACTTTCCTCGGAATCTACTGCTGTCACTTCATATCCCTTAGAAGCAAGATACTTCGAATCTCCCAGCGCACCAGCACCGAGATCAAGCGCCCGTTTTGGTTCAGTAGATTCAACCAGACTCGTCGCCTTGATGAGTAGTTCGTGCGGCTTCTTATTTATTGTTTTTTGAATATATTCTCTCCATGTCATATGGCACCAGTCTAACGCATCTGCAAGAAATAAATCACCCCTCCAAGAATGGAGGGGCTGCTTTTAGTTCGTCGTTATTGTGGCTGAATTGTCGGCGTAAGGCAATCGGGATTCCCATGACAGCTTCCGCCCTTACAGCTTTTGCACTTATTGTCACCAGACAACGGTTGATGGTGCAGGAAGTACCCAAAGTACCGCACGCAATCCTCCGCGTATTCGCGCGTGTGGAGAATATGAGCGTGCCAAATCTCATCCATATCAGCGTCTTGCTTCATCACCACATGATCTTCCTGCGGCGCCGCTTTGACGCGGGCGCAAAACATTCGGTAGGAATTCTCGGCGGCGATTAGACGCTCCCCTGTCCAGTCAGGGTTGTTCCGTGCGACGCGGACAATTACATTTGTTAAGTCAAAGTCCGGTACTGCCACGAGTGGATTCGCTATCTGATCGGTCGGGGAAGCAGCTACTATCGCTAATGCGTTCACAATTCACCTCTCTAGAGTTAGTTGAAGAAAGAACGGTCTGTCGTCACAGGCCAGTATTAGGTTACAATATTTTCAAGACTATTACAATAGTTCACTGCTCACTGTGGTAGCCACAAAACAAAAAACAGACCACGAAACTCGTGGTCTGTCGGGAGTTGTTCGGCGCTCTCATCCGCGATCCGCCGCCTCCAGTGCCTTCTCGAGTTTGACTTCGAGATACTCGGCGTGCGTCTTCCATCTGCCTTCATGATTCCGTAAGGCGGAAAGGAGGACTGGCTTGTGGTACTTATGGGTCTCCGCATGCTGCCGCTCCCGCTTCTCTACCGCGCATACGCTGATCGTGCGCAGGTTATGGAGCCGGTCGCAGAGCTTTGCGAGAATTGCCCAGGGCCCCCGATCGACAATCCGTCTGAGGTACTCTTCCGTCGTCTCTTTCCCTGGCGGCAGTTTCGTGAGCGCGCCGACATCGAGCGCGACTTCTATGCCGAAATTGATACCGATCCGGTACGGCGAGAGAAGATAGGTATTCTCGGAAAGGTCGTGCAGCAACAGGTCGATGATGACGCGCGGGTCGCGCCCGCCAAGCTCGGAGACATATATCCACGCAGCGGCCTTCGGATGATCGAAATACCGCATACCGCTATCGCGAACCTGGCCCGCATGCCCGTATTTTGAAGCGAAGTAGGCGAACTGTACGCGCTCAAGCGAATTGGGATCAAGCTCGACTTGCAGCGGCGCGAAAAAGAGCTCGTACCCGGGCGGGCGTTGAGAGTGCTTAACGTTCATTCCGTTCTCCTTTCTGCAAGATTGAATGGACTTCTGGACGCAATTGAAACATGCTGGTTTTGCGTGGTCAATCAGATCGTAATGGTTCAATACCTTGGACGCGATACCGTCGCGCTTTCGGCAAACCCCGAAGGGCTTCCTCCTGCCACAACCATCGATGCAGCCCGCGCGTACTTTGGCGATCGTGCTGATTTCTACCGGGACGGCGGTGTGCGCAACGGCAAACCCTCGACACTCATCGCACTCGCGCACAACGGAACCGTCACCATCCTCCGGCCATAAGGCCGGACTCTTAAGCTGGCTGGTCGTTGTGATATCATTCAGGGTATATGCGCTACCGAATGAAATGTCCCAGGTGTGGCAACATCTTAGAAACAAATGCTCCTTGTATTCTCAATTGTTCGTGCGGCCAGCAGGTTGAAGTTACTTCCGGTTCTCCTAAAGTCTAGGATTTCCACAAAACAAAATCGAGCTTTTTTGTATCCGAAATGTCCCGGAGAATCGGTAATCTCGTATCAAATTCCGAAAGTATATCTTCCACGACTTTTGTGGCAAGAAGTCTTTTGATGATCGCTTCGTAATTTTGATAGTGAGCACTTAAGGTTTCTTCGTTTCTCTGTCCCCGGAAAGGCACTTCTAGAAACTCCATGACCTTCCGATCTATGATTGATCTTGTCGTATCAATCGTGTGAAGCAACTTTGTGGAGAACGAATACTCCCACTGATTGGTCCTGTGATGCAGCTCTCTGAGAACATTCTCAAACGAAAGAAGATCTTGTTCCACACGCCGTAATTCTTGAAAGAGACCATAAAACTGATTCCGCCATTGCTCGTTTCGACGAACTTGATAGAAGGAATTGAATGTCCTTCGAAAGTTCTTAGCGACTTCGGTATCGTCCAACAAATTCTCTAACCTTAAGAAAGACTGGATCTCTAGATACTTTCTTCCGACCTTGTCGATCGAAGTAAAGAGTTCCTCCCGTTCGCTGCAGGATAGCGCAGCGATTTTCATAGAAGCTTTATTTACATTAGCAATAAGATCTTCAGACATCTTGCTGGGGGACTAGGAGTCGGACCTAGATTGAGGGCTTCAAAGGCCCCTGTCCTACCATTAGACGATCCCCCAATGTGTGCACACTGTATCACTCGTCCGGAAAGAGTTCGAGGACGGCGAGTTCGAGCGGAAGCGCGGGGATCGGCGCATAGCGGATGCGGTCGGCCGCGGTGAGGAAGGTCAAAAGCGTCTGATGAGTGATCCCCTTCTCTTTCGCAAACGCTTCAAGCGCGGCGAACTCCTCTGTACCAAGCTCGTCCGCGAGCGCGCTGCGCAGCTCGGGCGCGAAGCGGATAAGGAGCGCCGCGCGAAGCGCTTCGATCGCGAGATCGAGGAAGAGCTTCATGTCAATGCCAGACTTTGCCGCCTGCTCGATCGCCGCGAGTGCGGCGCCGCGTTCGCCTTTCGCAAGTGCGGCGGCAAGCGCGCGTACCTGCTCTTGTCGCGGCGCGCCGGTCGTTTGTTCCACCTCTTCGCGCGCGACGCTCGTACCCGATGCGCCAGAGAGCACCTTTTGCAAGACCGAAAGCGCATCGCGATACGAGCCTGCCGCAAGCAGCGCGACGAGTTCGGCGGCATCGGTCGCAAGTGCGTACCCCTCTTTCTTCGCGACGGCAGACACCATCTTCGCGAGCGCCGCGCGTGCCGGTTTCTTGAATTCGAACACCTGGCAGCGCGACTGTACCGTTTCCGGGACTTTCTCAAGCTCGGTCGTCGCAAGGATGAACACCGCGTATGGCGGCGGCTCTTCGAGCGTCTTCAGAAAGGCGTTCCACGCGCTCTTCGAGAGCATGTGCGCCTCGTCAAGGATATAGACCTTGTACGTCGAGCCGAAAGGGAGGGTGTAGACGCCTTCGGTGAGCGCGCGGATATCTTCGACGCTGTTATTGCTCGCGGCGTCTATTTCGTACACGTCGTGCTCGTCATATGTACCCGTGTTTATCTCTCGAGCGAAAATGCGCGCGGCCGAGGTCTTTCCTAAGCCGCGCGCGCCGGCAAAAAGGTAGGCGTGCCCGATATTCTTCGCCTTCGCGGCTTCCTCAAGCGGCCTTGTCACCTGCTCCTGCCCGACGACATCCGCAAAGGTAGCCGGACGGTACGTGCGATAAAGAGATTGGTGCGCCATGATAGCGGCACTATATCACGCGCGATAGGAAAGGACCGGTTACCGCTTTCCTGCCTCCAGGATGCGCGCGAGCTCGGACGAGGTCTCGGCTTCCATGAGCCGCGCGCGCAGCTCGGCGGCGTCGTCGAAGCCGGTAACGAACGCTTTGATGTGTTTCTTGAGAATCGAGAAGCTTTTCGGCGGGGAAAGCTTCTCGAACGCGTATGAGAGCTCGACGAGCGCGGCGAGCTTCTCGGAGAGCGGCACGTCTTCGTTCCTCTTCCCGGCAAAGACCCAGGGATTGCCGAACATGCCGCGGCCGATCATTATCCCGTCGCAGCCGGTCTCGGCGGCAAGATGCTTCCCTTCCTCGGTACTCGTCACGTCGCCGTTGCCGATGAGGAGCACGTCCGGGTTCGCGCGGTTACGAATGGCGACGGCCTTCTTCATCAGCTCCCAGTTCGCGGGTACGAGCGACATCTCTTTGCGCGTACGCAAGTGGAGCGTGATGGCAGCAGGCGCTTCCTCGAGCAATACTGACAACCATTCGTCGAGCGATTCCTTGTTGTAGCCGACGCGCGTCTTCACCGAGACCGGAAGATCGCTTGCTTCCCGGGCGGCGCGGATGACTGCGCGCGCGGCCTCCGGCGTCCGTATCATCGCCGCTCCGCATCCCTGCCGCTCGACGCTCTTGTCCGGACAGCCCATGTTGAGATCGACGCCGTCGAAGCCGAGCTCGGCGACGAGCTTCGTCGCGTAGGCGATCATCGCCGGATCGGATGAGAAGAGCTGCGCGACGATCGGGCGCTCGCCCGCGCTTCGCGCGAGGTCGCGCATGAGTGGGTTGTCGGCGTCCGGCAGCTTCCCTAGCTCGCGCGTGTGGTAAAGGCCGTCCGCCGAAACGAATTCAGTCCAGAACACGTCGGGAGCGCCGCGCGCGGCGACGAGCGCGCGGAACGCGGCATCGGTCACATCCGCCATAGGCGCCATGACGAAAAAGGGTGCGGGTAAACGGTCCCAGAATGATTCTTTGCGCATAAGTCCCTAGGATAGCAGCTTCAAGGCGTTGTCTTGCGGGCCGCTATTTTCGTTTGAAGTAGATCCTCCCGCCGAAGCGCAAATCGACGTACTGCAGAGCCGGATCGGAAAGGTCCAGCTGGCCTTTCGCAGAAATGAGCGCGACGAGAGCGTTCTGCTCGTCGCCGAGAAGATACGTGATGCGCGGACCGGTAGGAACGCCCTGCGTCGAGGTCGCAAGGAAGAAGTCGACCTCCGCGCCGCGGATGAC
>JAJXUQ010000011.1 GCA_021782685.1 bacterium | reverse complement strand
TCGCTGAGGCCCGTGTTGTTATAGCCGGTGGTGATGGCGTTGCCGCCGGTGTTCGCGTCGTGGCCGAGGAGGATGTTGTCGTATCCGGTGGTGATGTTGTACCCGGCGGTGTTGCCAAGGCTGATGTTATTGGAGCCGGTAGTGTTGTTGAGGAGGGCGTCGTATCCAAATGCGGTGTTGTAGTTTCCAGTGGTGTTGTAGTAGAGAGCTTGGAACCCGACCGCGGCATTTTCGTTTCCGGTCGTATTGTTGTTGAGAGCATAACTGCCGAGGGCGGTGTTGTTGGATCCGGTGGTGTTGCTTTGGAGAGCATTTACACCGAAAGCACTGTTGCTAATGCCGGTAGTGTTTTTGTAGAGAGCTTGGTACCCAAGAGCGGAGTTGAGATAGCCGGTGAAGACGGCCGCGCCGTTGTTGGAGTAGAGGGCTTGGTACCCGACCGCGGTGTTGCCGAAGTCAGCAGCGAGATAGCCGCTGTTGGAATAGAGCGCCTGATACCCGAGGGCGGTGTTGGAGGTGCCAGTGGTGTTTGCCTGCCCCGCCTGATAGCCGACGAAGCTGTTGTAGTTGCCGCCGCTTGTTGTCGACGTACCCGCCCCGAGGCCGACGAAGGTGTTGAAGCCGGTGGAAGAGGCGGTGAGGAGGGTGGTGCCGCCGAGCTGATAGCCGACGGAGGAGGTGGCGTTGAAGTATGGAGCGGAGACAGCGTTACCGGAAGAGACGCCGGCGACCGAGAGCGAGCCGGCGGTGAGCACGCCGGCGATATTCGCATCGCCGGTCGTCGTGAAGGAGCCGGTAACGGTCGTCGTCGCGAAGGAGGACGTCCCGCCCGTGAGCGTCGTGAAGGAGCCGGTCGCGGAAGAGACCGAGATGCCGTTCGTCACGTTGCCTTTGTCAAACGTCCCGCCGCTGAAGCTGCCATTGGTGACCGAGAGATCCGAGAGGTTCTGGATCATGTTCACCTGCTGGATGGTCGTGGCATTCGTCGCGGTCTGCGCGGCGACCGGCTGGACCATCCCTGCTACCGTCGCGAGGATATTCGAGCGGAGCGACGCGAGCGCCTGATTCACGTAATCTTCTGAAGCTCCGTTTATGACATTCGTGGTCGTGTAGGTCGGATAGTTCGTGATGGTGACATGCTCCGGGCGTTGCGGGAGAGAGGCGACGGGAACAGGCTGCGGTTGCGGTGCAGGCGCCGCAACCGCAGGGACGGTCGAGGTCGCGAAAGGCAGGACGGCCGGCGACGGGTTCGGCACGGTCGCGACATCCGGAGTCCCGGCAAAGAGAGCCGTAAGCGCGCCCGCCGTAGACTGGAACAAGCCGTGCACGGCCTGATAGGTGAAGAGCGCCGCCTGCTCGCTCGCGGAAAGCGCGGGGAGCGCCGCGGCAAGCATGGGCGGCGTAGCGCCCCCCGCAGAGGCGAGAGCGAGACCCGTGTGAAGCGGGTCAAGGACGAGGGCTGCCCCGCCATACGCGAGATCTCCGGCGGTCGAGACGAGCGCAAGATACTTTTCGGAGACAGCGCTGGTCGCCGCGATGAAGCGGTCGGCAAGCACGTACTCACCGGTGAAGGCCGCTTGCGCTATCGCGGGCGCGAGCGTAGCGGGCGCGGCGGCCGTATGCAGGTAGAGCGCGGCTGCGAGCGCGGGGACGCGGGCCGTGGCATGAGCGAGCGTATCGCCGACAGCGCCGGTAAAGGTGAAGGCTGCACGCGCGACCTCCGGCGCGGCGGCAGCGAGACCGTACGCAAGCGCGACATCGGCGTGTATCGCCGTGTGCGTCGTCCTGACGGTCGATTCTCCGAGCGCGATATCGGCTCCGATGACGCGCTGCGGCAATCCCGCAGCCTGCACTGCGGACGCACCAGAAACAATCGCAAGAAGCGCGAATGGAAACACCAGAGATTTCGAGCTCGAAATGCCGATTGCCGCTGTAAGTTTTTTTGTAAGGTTAAAAAGCGAGCTCATGTAAAAGTAGCTGAATTACTGCAATGATAACTTGTGTTTTGCTATTCTAGTCGAATCGAAGCGTAAGTTCTGTGGATAAATAAATAAATGACTCACACGTCACATAAATTCTCAACGGGCAAAAACTGATCCGCGTTCAGTGCGGTGCATAATTTAATTTTTAGACGGGATAGAGATTGTCAGGAGATAGAAAAAATTGGATAACCAAATTGAGACGAGAACTAAGATAGGAGAGATAACCCTAATCCCTAATAAACGACTAGGATGCTATAAAGCGCTTTAAGCAAACACGAATCGTCTGTCATTTTTCGATACGAAGCTCAAAACTAAAATTTGCAACAGTAGATATCGTTCTCGTACAAACGAGACGAGAAATCAAGTTTTTACGCTATTTATTATAGACTGATATTCCTGAAATTGAGCTAGCTGTGCTATCCGATATTACGTTTTCGTCAAAATATCCGCTTCCAAGAAGCGCCGTCGCGGCGGCAATAGCTGCTAACAAGATTCCGATTACCCTGATCGTCTTTACTGCGCGCTGACCTATCTCCTTCTTCTCTTTCCGCCTTTCTTGCCATACCGGTGGCTCGCTCCGTACTGCTCGCGGAGGCTCTTCGACGATACGGAGCGGCCGGGACTCTTCAGGCAACCGGTGGTGTATCGCATGGATAGGTATGTTCACCTCCTCTTCCTCGATCTCATTTCCCTCGTTTTCTGTCGCCTCTTGTTGCCATCCTTCCGGTTCTTCGACACTCTGTTCTCTTGATTCAGGTATGACGGCAGGCGCTTCTTGTCTCGTCTCCTCCGCATGATTAAAAAATTCCTGCCAGACATCCTGAAGATGCTGCGTTGAGCCGTCAGCATCCTTTGTCTCCTCTTGATCCGTCACAGGAGTTGCCGCCTCTTGTTCTTGTTGGCGGTTTCTGAAAGTAAGGACTTCCACCGGAGATGATTCGTAGCGCGGAGGCTCCCATGTGGACTGGAGCGATGACGGCGCTCTCTCTTCGGTCTCCGCGACCGGCTCGATCACGCGATCTCCGAAACGGTGATCCCGGATCGCCGTCTCAAGAACATACCAGCTGCGCCCGACGAGGCGCGCCGGAACCCGCCCTTCCCGGCAGAGTTGGCCGATATAGTCTTTCGCGTAGCCGGTGATCTTTGCAGCTTGTTTCGACGATACGTATTTCTTTTCTTCTATGAGGATCTCATCCATCCCTTACAGTATAGGGCTTTCTCGTCTCGGGAGTAAGAGGCGCGCGACAAGACGTTTGTGCATATCTCCCGCCGACAGGGACCGGCTCTCACCCCGCTGCTTCGGAAATCTCTTTGCGGATCAGGTCTTTCAGTAGCGTGGGGTTCCCCGCGCCTTTAGTGGCCTTCATTGCCTTGCCGATAAGATACTGCAGCGCCGCCTCTTTGCCGGCGCGGTACTCCCCTACCGCCTTCGCTTCTTCAGCGAGGACGTCCTTGAGGGCGCTCCGGAGAGCATCCGTATCGTGCAGCTGGGTGAGGCCGCGCTCTCTCGCTATGTCTTGCGGGGTACCGCCGATCTCGACAAGGATGGCGAGGACGTCTTTAGCGCCGCGCGAAGAAAGCTCTCCCGCACTTGTCATCCTGATGAGCTCGGCAAACGCCGCCGGACTAAGCGCGTCATACGTCTCGGCCCCTCTTTTCGCATAGATGCCGGCAAGGTCTGAAACGACATAATTTGCGGCGAGAGCGGCGAGCTCCGCCGAGTCCTGAAGCGCCGCCGTGACCGCATCGAAAAACGCCGCGCGCTCGGGCGTCGCGCTCAAGTATGCGGCATCGCTCTCTTTCAGCGCGTACGCCCGCGCATAGCGCGCCCGCCGTTCCCACGGAAGCTCCGGCAATGAGGCGCGCACCGTATCGGGCGAGAAGTCGGGGATCTCGGAGAGGAAGAGCTTCGGGAGATCCGGCTCGGGGAAGTAACGATAGTCGGCGCTCCCTTCCTTGAAGCGCTGATGGAAGGTCTCCTGCTTCGCCTCGTTCCATCCGCGCGTCTCCTGCACCACCTTCCCGCCCGCCTCGATGAGCGCGGCCTGACGTGCGATCTCGAACGCGATCGCGCGTTCGACGGAGCGGAATGAATTCAGGTTCTTCACCTCCACTTTCGTACCGAGCTTCCCTTCTTCGTCCGAGACGGAGATATTCGCCTCGATGCGCATCTCGCCCTTCTCAAGATTCGCCTCCCCCGCGCCGAGCGTGCGCAGGAGGAGCTGCAGTTCGCGCGCGAAACGGCCCGCCGTCTCCGCATCCCGGATGACCGGTTCGGTAACGAGCTCCATGAGCGGGACGCCGGCGCGATTGAAGTCGACGAGGCTTTTCTCGTCCGCATGGACGGAACGGGCGGTGTCCTCTTCCAGATGCACGCGCGTGATGTCTACGCCGGCGAGCCTGCCCCCCGTTACGAGCGGATGCAGGTACTGGCTGATCTGATAGCCCTTCGGGATATCGGGATAGAAATAACTCTTGCGGTCGAATTCGCTGAAGTCCGCGAGCATGCCGCCGACGGCGGTGCCGACCCGCAAGATATGCCGCACCGCTTCGCGGTTTATGACCGGCAGCGTGCCCGGATGCGCCATGCAGACCGGACAGATATTCGCGTTCGGCCGCGTCTCGTCGGGATCGTTCGCGGAATCGCAAAACATCTTGGTCCTCGTCTTCAATTCCGCATGTATCTCAAGGCCGATGGTCGGACGATAGGAAGCCATATAGTCCACAGTGTATAGCGTTGCGGGGGAAATTCCAGAGTCGAGGACGCTATGCGGGGAGCAGCTGTATGAGGCGGTCGGTGAACGTCTTGAGCAGAGCTGCGTCCTCGACCGAGATCGGAAGTACCTCCCGATCCGTCTCCCGGGCAAAGAGTTGCGCTTTCGTCTCAAGCTCTCCGGGCGAGACAAGGTCCGCCTTCGATAAGACGATGATCTCGTTTTTCTTCGCGAGCCCGTGCCCGAACATTTCAAGCTCTTTCCGTACTTCCCTATAGGCCGCGATCGGGTCATCTTGGTCTGCCGAGACGAGATGCAGTAGGATTCCTGTGCGTTCTATGTGTTTTAAAAATCTGATGCCCAGCCCTCGTCCGGACGAGGCGCCTTCGATAAGGCCAGGGATGTCCGCGAGGACGCGGCCGTAAAAATCTCCGAGACTCGGTTCGAGAGTAGTGAAAGGGTAGGCACCGACCTTCGACTTCGCTCTCGTGAGCGCGTTCAGAAGCGACGATTTCCCCGCGTTCGGAAGCCCGATAAGCCCCGCGTCCGCGATTATCTTGAGCGTGAATTCGATATTCCCGCTCCCCCCTTCCTTGCCGGCCGTCTGCTGAAAGGGGTTCTGGTTCGTCGCGCTCTTGAAGCGGGCATTCCCTTTCCCACCGCCCCCGCCCTTGAACACGACGACGCTCTCGCCCTCTTCGGTAATCTCGTACTCCTCGCCGGTCTCGACAACCCGCGCAAACGTGCCGACCGGTACCTTGAGAAAGACGGGGCTGCCGTTTACGCCATGTTTCAATTCGCCCTTCCCTGCCTCGCCATCTTCCGCATGGAATTTCTTCTCATACCGATAGTGCGCGAGCGCCGCGAGATCGCGCACGCCAAGGAGGATGACGTCGCCGCCCTTGCCCCCGTCTCCGCCTGAAGGGCCACCGCGCGCATTCTCCTTCGTGCGCAGCCAGCGTATGACGCCGTCGCCGCCCTTGCCCGCCGCGGCGTATATTTTCGCTTCATCGACGAATGCCATGGCAACGAGATCGCTTCGCTTCTCGAAATTACTTTACCAGCTCCCAACCCTCCGCTAAAAACGGTTCGGCCTTTTTGAATTTCATCGTCCTCGTCTCGCTGCCGTTCTTGATGACGACGAAATCGTTGCGGCCGTAGCCGGCGGCTTTCACGAGCGGCGAAGACGCGCCCTGCTCTTCCTTTCCGGAGGCGGCAAGCGCGGCGCGCACCTTCGCCTCTTCGGCACGGATGCGCTCGGCGTCTGTCGGAGCGACGCGCGGCAGCGCCTCGCTGATCGCCGCGCGAATGTTCTCTTCAAGCTGCCGGAAACGCGCGAGCGCCTCGCGGCGGTATTCGATGAGAGGGTTCCGCTGCCCGTATGCGCGCAGCGATACCGAGCGGCGCAGGTAGTCCATGGTCTCGATATGTTCGAGCCAGAACAGGTCTATGACCTGCAGGAGGAGGCGCCGCATGTTCGGGATGAATGCGTCGCCGAGTTCCGCCCTCTTCGCTTCGAAGGTGGCAAGCCCCGCGTCGCTGCCCTCAAGAAGGCCGCGGAAGATATTCTCGACCTCCGCATCGCTCTCCTTGAGGGCGGCACGGCGGCGGGCGTACATCGCGAGACGCTGCGTATTCATCACGTCGTCGTACGCGAGGACCTGCTTGCGCGAGTCGAAGTTGAATCCCTCGATGCGTCCCTGCGCGGTCTCGAGCGAACGGGTGATCATCGGGCTCTCTATCGGCTCGTCTTCGGGGATGCCGAAACTGCCCATCACCTTCTTCAAGGTCTCTGAGGCGAAGACGCGCATGAGCTTGTCTTCGAGGGAGACATAGAAACGCGTCTCGCCCGGATCTCCCTGGCGCCCCGAGCGGCCGCGCAGCTGGTTGTCGATGCGGCGCGCGTCATGCCGCTCGGTGCCGATGACCATGAGGCCGCCCTTCCCGATGACCGCAGCGCGGTCGGCGCTCGTCGCGAGTGCGCCGCCGAGCTTGATGTCGACGCCGCGGCCGGCGAGATTGGTTGCCACGGTCACGCGCCCTTCCTTCCCCGCTTCGGCTATTATCTCGCCCTCGCGCTCGTGGTTCTTCGCGTTCAGCACCTCGTGCGGTATGCCCGCGTCCGCGAGGTGCCTGCTGACGATCTCGTTGTCCTCGACAGAGACCGTACCGACGAGGACCGGCTGCCCTTTCAGGTGCCGCTCCTTCACCGCGCGCGCGACGGCACGGTACTTCCCCGTCGCGCTCTGGAAGATGAGGTCGTCGTAGTCCTTGCGCGCGACCGGCTTATTGGCCGGTATCACGACGACCTCGAGCCCATAGACGGTGTAGAACTCCTCCTCGGAGGAAAGCGCGGTGCCCGTCATGCCGGCGAGCTGCTCGTACATGCGGAAGAGGTTCTGGAAGGTGACGCTCGCGTACGTGCGCGTCTCCTCCTTCACCATGACGCCTTCCTTCGCTTCGACCGCCTGGTGCAATCCCTCCGACCAGCGTCGGCCGGGTTGCATCCTACCGGTGAACTCGTCCACGATGAGTATCTCGCCTCCTTGCACCACGTACTCCTTGTCTTTATGGAAAAGCGCCTGCGCGCGTACCGCCGTCTCAAGATGATGCGCATACTTCACGCCGCCTTCGGTGTAGAGATTCTCAAGGCCGAGCGCAACCTCCGCCTTGTGCATGCCCGCTTCGGTGATCTGGATCGCTTTCTGCTTCTCGTCGACGGTGTAATCCTCGCCCGCCTGCATGCCGCGGACGATACCGGCGAACCGTTCGTAGAGCTTTTCCGAATCGCCCGCCGGCCCGCTGATGATGAGCGGCGTGCGCGCCTCGTCGATAAGGATCGAGTCGACTTCGTCGATGATCGCGTAGTGGTAGCCGCGCTGCACGATCTGCGAAGCGTCGTAGGCGGTATTGTCGCGCAAGTAATCGAAACCGAGCTCGTTATTCGTCACGTAGACGACGTCAGATGCATACGCTTCCTTCTTCGTTACCGGACGCAGATAGTCGTAGAAGACCTTGAAGGAGCCTTCGGCATCGCGCTCGGCATCTTCTTCCTTCGCGACATGCGACGGGTCATAGCGGTACGCGCCTGCCGAGGTCACGACGCCGACCGCGAGACCGAGATAATCGTAGACCTGTCCCATCCATGCCCCGTCGCGGCGGGCGAGATAGTCGTTCACCGTAACGACCTGTACGCCCTTGCCGGAAAGGGCGTGGAAGGTCGCCGGCAAGGTGGCGACGAGCGTCTTGCCCTCGCCGGTGCGCATCTCGGCTATCTTCCCGCGCAGGAGCGCGAGACCGCCCATGAGCTGCACGTCGAAATGAGTCTGTCCGAGCGTACGGCGCGCCGCTTCGCGCACGAGCGCGAAGACGAGCGGGATATCGGTCTCCGGCGGGGTACCTGCTGCCTCTGCGCGCTGCCGCGCCTCGCTGAATTTACCGCGTATCTCCTCGTCGGAAAGCCCTCTGAACCCTTCCGAGAGCTTGTTCGTCGCCGCGACCTCCGCCGCCGCCGCTTTCAGGAAAGCGGCGGATTGGTTTTTCGAGAAAAGACGAGAAAGCCCGAGCATCGGGATGCACTATACCATCTGGCTCCCGTTTGAGTAAGCCGCGCTGCCGTGCCGCTTCTCTTCCATTCGCGCGCGCATGCAAACAAAAAACGCTCCCCTTGAGGAGCGTTTTTTGTTTGGAGACTAACGACGCTTCTTTGCAGCCTTGCGCTTCGTAGTCTTCTTCGCGGCTTTCTTTGCAGTCTTCTTCACTGCCTTACGCTTTTTCGTTGCCATGGTGGTTGCGAATTAGAAATGATGGCTGATATGTCGACCCGTCTGCGCGCGAAAAGATTTCATGCACAAACGTTTCTACATGACATTATCGCGCGTGAAAAAATTTTTTGTGCTGCGCATGCGCGCATGTGTGGATAACTGCGAAAAAATTTTCGCAAAAAATTTTTTTGCGACGCGGCGGCAACTACAAATTCCAATGCGCACGCGAGAGCGGACCGAAGTATCCTGCGTCGGGAGTGATGCCGTTCGCTTTCTGCCATGCGCTCACCGCCGCGCGCGTCTCAAGACCGAAGTATCCGGTAGCGCCGGCGGAGATGCCGTAGCCGGAAGCGATAAGGTCGCGCTGGAGGCAGGAGACTTCGCCGCCTTCCGAATGCAGCGTGAGATTCATCGTGAAAGAACAAGATGAATACGCCGGAGAAGAAGAGGCTGCGGGGAGCGGCGCGCCCGTGAGCGCCGCATCGACTTCCGTGATCGTGGCGCTGCTCGCGCCGAACGAAGAGAGGAGCGAAAGGATCGATTGGACTTGCGCGGCGGTAAGCGATGTCGCGTTCGCGGGAGACTGCGGCGCGGCCGTATTCGTATTCTGCTCTGTCGAGGTAGCGCTGGGAGCGGTCAGAGGAGGATTGGCGGAGGCGGGCGCTGCCGCAGGAGGACTGCTGGGAGCGGGTACTGCTGTCGTGATGCCGATACCGCCACAGGGGATGGTGAAGGAGGAAGTATTCGAATCGGTCTTCTGTCCGAGCTCGTCGGTGGCCACAACATACCAATGATGGGTCGTGTTGCAGGAAAGGGACTGCGTGACGGTGAACGAGGTGGCGGAGCTCGGGAGAGAGCCGGCAAGAGCGTCGTCGATATAGAGAGCGTAGCCCGTGAGACCGCCCCATGAATCGCTCGAGGGATTCCATGAGAACGATTGCGCGCCGCTCATGCTCGCTCCGTCTGCGGGAGAAGAGAGCGAGAAGGCGGCGGGAGCGTCGTTCGCGACGGTGAAGGTGTGCGTCGTGTAGCCCTTGGTATAGGTGAAGGAGAGCGAGCCGCTTCCGTCCGTGGTGCTCGTCGCGAAGAAGGCGCCGTCGACGCCGATACCGTATGTCGTGCTCGAAGCGAAGCCGCCGACCGTGTGCACCGTCGAGGTAGCGATGGGAGACGACTCGGTCCAGACTTTCTTATAGTCGCCGCTCGTATCCCACGTGGTGATGCCGACATCCATCCACTGCGCGTAGTTGCCGACGCTGAATCCTCCCACGGGAGTAATCGTAAGCGCGGCGGTCGCGGTGCTTGAAGTGGCGGTGGTGTAGCGATACTTGCCGTTGCCGTAGATGCGGATGTCGCCCGTGCGCTCGAACGGGTCGGTACCCATGAGGTACGGCGGCTGGTATTCGTACGGGCCGATATCGGGCGTACCGTATATAGGATTGCCGAGGATATCGACAGTGCGTCCGGCGACGGAGGTACCGGTGTCGATGTCGGGCGAGAGGAAGCTCAGCGAGAAGTCGTTTGCGGAAGGATCGTTCAGAAGCGGATTCAGGTCTTCCTGGTTATTGACGCCTTTGTAGGTGGATTCCCACGTGGTGTCGCCCGCGACGTCCCAGTTGTTGTTGGAGGCGGAGAATCCGGGAAGATTCGCCGGCGGAAGCGGATACGTATACGCGAACGAGGACAGGCCGTTCGCCGCGACGATGTTATTCTCTATTTGCGTATTCATGGCTCCAAAGATCGTGTGGAAACCATTTTTGCCGTTGCCGTAGATAAGATTGTTGTATATATAGGCGCCGTTCGGAAGCGTGAGAGAGATGCCGCTCGTGACGTTGTCCGCAAAGATGGAGTTCTCCACGGTAACGTTGTTGCCGAGCTGTAGACCGGCGTAATTGCCATACGCCTCGACGCCGGTGAGCGTTGTCGTCCCGCTATTTGCACCGACAACAAATCCGGCGGTGTTCGCATATCGCACGATGATATCGCTGATGTTGGTGAAGGCGTCAACAGGAGTCCCAGACTGCGCTATATTCACTCCGTAATTCTGCGCTCCCGCTTCGATATGGAGCGTCGAGATGTTTTCTCCGGACGCGAGACAATAGTAGAGCGTACCCGAGGTGTAGTACCACGTTCCCGGGGAAAGCGTGGTGGCGCTCGACCCTTCGACCCGCACTGTAAGACTTGAGATAGTCGCTCCTGCCGCGAGCACGGTCGAAGTCGCGGTAAACGCTTTCTGGTAAGTGTTCGCGGTGCCGCCGCTGTACACGCTCCACCCTCCCGAGACGTCGGTGCTGCCCCAGATCTCCGGCTTCTGCGTCGCGTCTGCGGCTTCAAAAGTAATGGGGAGAGCGGCTGTGCCGGCGTTCGCCGGATCGAGCGTCTCCCGATACGGCACGCCGCTATTCTTTACTATCTTCACCGTGTCCCCCGCCGGTACGGTCTCATCTGCCTTGGCAAGCGTCGCCCATGGAGCTGCCTGAGTGCCCGGATTATTGTCGCTCCCGGCAACATTATCGACATAGAACGTATAGGGCACGGCATATCCGGGGACAACGTTAAGCGTGAAGGTGGAGGTGGAGGTCGCGGTGGTGCCGTTACTGTCGAGCGCTTTGACGTACCAGGTGTGCGTGCCGGCCGTGAGCGGAGTGGAGAGCGTCGTCGTGGTCGCCGTGAGATTATCCACGGCAAGCGAGCCGTCGATGTAGAGCTGATACTTGTTGATGGCGTAGTAGTCGGGCATGTCTTGCCAAGAGAAAGTCGGGGTGGCGCTTGAAGAGATGGCGTTATTGGCAG